>NZ_JAAVCB010000054.1:0-31819 GCF_014802555.1 Clavibacter sp.
ACCGCGCCGACGCGCTTGACCCCTTCATCGAGCACTACAACACTGAACGAATCCACTCAAGCCACGGGCTCACGCCCGCGGCCCGAGTGTCACCAACGTCATGACCCAGTACATCTAGCGCGCCCTCCGGCCCGGGCGCGTCCCGTCGCCGCCGCGATCAGGACTCGTCGAACGTGTTGACCATCGCGTGGGCGGCGCGCTCGAGGTAGTCCCAGAGCTGCGCCTCGTGCGTCGGCGACAGGTCGAGCGAGTCGACGGCCACGCGCATGTGCGCGAGCCACCGGTCGCGCGCGTCCGGGTTCACGCGGAACGGCATGTGCCGCATCCGCAGGCGCGGGTGGCCGCGCTGGTCGCTGTAGGTCGTGGGGCCGCCCCAGTACTGCTCGAGGAATCCGGTGAGGCGCTGGATGGCGCCCTCGAGGTCCTCCTCCGGGTACATCGCGACGAGCACCGGATCGTCAGCGACCCCCCGGTAGAACTCGCGGACGAGCCTCTCGAAGGTGGGGCGGCCGCCGACGTCCTCGTAGAACGAGTTTGCGAGCAGGTCGGCCATCAGGACTCCTCGGGCGGCGTCGCGGGCTTCCGCGGCTGGCGGGGAGCGCGGGGCGGCTTCGGGGGAGCGGCGTCCTCGGATCCCGCGGCCGTGCCGGTCGTCGCCTCGCGTGACGGCGCGGGCGCGGACGCCGGCTCCTCGGGGAGGACGGTCCAGGCGGCGGTGACCTCGTCCTCGTCCGGGTCCGCGGTGGGTGCCGGGTCCTGGGCGGGGATCATCTGCGTGGCGCGCGGGTCGGGTCGGGAACCGGCCGCGCCGCGGACGACCGGCGAGGTCGATCCGGCGGGCGCAGATGCGGCGCCTGTGGATCCGGCAGGCGAGGATGCGGGCTGGCGCTGGGCGACCTTCCGGGCGGCGCGCTTCCGGGGAGCCGGCTGCTCGGGCTGCTGCACGGGCGTGGACGCCGTGCGCGGAGGATGCGCCCCGCCCACGCTCGCGGCGCTCTCGAATCCGGTGAGCACGACGGCGGAGAGCGACGGCAGGGTGACGCCCATCGCGTCGAGGCTCGCCTTGAGGCGACCGCGGAGCTCGCGGGAGACATCGTCGCGCGCGTTGCTGCGCGTCTTGACGACGATCCGGATCACGACCGCCGACTCCGAGATCGACTCGATGCCCCACAGCTCGGGCTTCTCGACGATGCGCGAGCGCCACTTCGGGGTGGACGCGAGCTCGGTCGCGGTGGCGAGCATGCGCTCCTGCACGGACTGCACGTCGGTGTCGTAGGGCACCGCGAGGTCGATGACGACGCGCGCCCAACCCTGCGACATGTTGCCGACCCGGAGGATCTCGCCGTTGCGCACGAACCAGAGCGTGCCGTTGACGTCGCGGAGGGTCGTGATGCGGATGCCGACAGTCTCGACGACGCCCGTCGCGGGTCCGACGTCGACGACGTCGCCGACGCCGAGCTGGTCCTCCACGACCATGAACAGGCCGTTGAGAATGTCCTTGACGATGTTCTGCGCGCCGAATCCGAGGCCCGCGCCGAGGGCGGCCGTGAGGAGGGCGAGGGATGTGAGGACACCGGGTTGCGCAGCCTCCACGACGAGCGACAGCACGATCACCACGACCACCACCGTCGTGATGTTGCTGAGGACGCTGCCGAGCGTCCGCGTCCGCTGGACGACCCGGACCGCCGTCAGCGGCGACGCCTGGATTGA
Organism: Clavibacter sp.; assembly: GCF_014802555.1. Taxonomy (NCBI): domain Bacteria; kingdom Bacillati; phylum Actinomycetota; class Actinomycetes; order Micrococcales; family Microbacteriaceae; genus Clavibacter; species Clavibacter sp. The sequence goes on from NZ_JAAVCB010000054.1 coordinate 1,711, forward strand.
CTGCGTGTCATCGACGTTCTGGCGCTTCTTGACGCCGGACACGATCTGGTCGACCGTGTTGCGGATCACGACCAGGAGGATCCAGCGGAGCACGATGCCGCCGACGATGTAGGACACGATCTGGATCAACGTGCCCCAGGTGGAGAAGAACGAGCCGTCGCCGCAGCACACCATGCTCAGGTCCATCGCGACGCGCTTCCGACGGGGGTGAGGAGAGGGGAGGTCATCCGGCCGAGTGTACCGGCGGCCTCCCGGGCCGGCCCTGGGTCCGTCCGCAGGAGCGGGGCGGTGCGACGAGGGGGACGGCCGCGTGCGCGACCGTCCCCCTCGGTGGAGCTCGCGGCTACTCGGCGTCCTTCGCCTGCGCCCGGAGCGCCCGCTCCACGCCCGACAGCAGCTCGCTGACGAGGCGACGGAGCGCCGGCGGCTCGGGGTTCGCGTCGAGCCAGGCGACGGTCGCGTCGCGGAGCTCCGCGTCGGCGAGCGGCGACGGGTAGAACCCGCCGATGAGCGCCGCCGCGATGGCGTAGCTGCGGGACTCCCACACGCCCTGCAGCGCGTCGAAGTACGCGCCGACGTACGGACGCAGCAGCTCGGTGTCCGCGGCGCGGCGGAAGCCGAGGCCCGTGGTGCGGACGATCGTGTTCGGCTCGGTGTCGGCCTCCCACACCGACGCCCACGCGGCCTTCTTGCCCTCGGCGGTGGGCAGCGCCGCGCGGGCCTGCGCGGCGGACTGCGCGCCCGTGGCCGTGCGGTCGGCGGCGAGTGCCTGGTCGATCTCGGCGGTGCCGGCGCGTCCGCCCGCGACGAGCGCGGTCAGCAGCTCCCAGCGGAGGTCCGCGTCGATCTCGACGCCCTCGAGCGTCTCCGTGCCGTCGAGCAGGGCCTGCACGTGATCCAGCTGCGCGGGCTCGGAGGCGACCTGCGCGAAGGTGCGCAGGAACTGGAACTGGTTGTCGGATCCCGGTGCCGCCTGCGCCGTGAGCGCCCACAGCTCGGACGCGACCGTCGCGAGCAGCTCGTCGCGGTGGTCGGGCGCCGAGTACGTGGTGGCGGCGACGGTCAGCTGCGCGAGCGCGTAGCGGAGGGCCGTCGACTCGTCCTCGGTGGCGACGTTGTCGAGCACGAGTCGCGCGTAGTCGCGGGCGCGGATCTCGCCGTCGCGCGTCGCGTCCCACACCGAGGCGAAGACGAGCGAGCGGGCGAGCGAGTCCTCGAACGCGGCCAGGTGCCGCATCGCGACCTCGAGCGACGCGGGATCCAGCCGGACCTTGGCGTACGTGAGGTCGTCGTCGTTGAGCAGCACGAGCGCGGGACGCTGGCGGCCCAGGAGCTCGGCGACGTCGGTGCGGTCGCCGTCCACGTCGAGCTCGAAGCGCTCCGTGCGGACGAGGTGCGCGTCGCGGAGCTCGTAGAAGCCGATCGCGAGGCGGTGCGGGCGGAGCGTCGGGTAGTCCTCGGCCGCCTCCTGCAGCACGGCGAACGACGTGATCACGCCGTCCTCGTCCGTCCCGATCTCGGGGCGCAGGGTGTTCACGCCCGAGGTCTTCAGCCACAGGTCGGTCCAGCGCTCGAGGTCGCGCCCGCTCGTGCCCTCGAGCTCCGAGGTGAAGTCGCGGAGGGTCGAGTTGCCGAACGCGTGGCGCTGGAAGTACGCCGCGACGCCCGCGAGGAACTCGTCCTGGCCGACGTAGGCGACGAGCTGGCGGAGCACCGACGCGCCCTTGGCGTACGTGATGCCGTCGAAGTTGACCTGCACGTCCTCCAGGTCGTTGATGGTCGCGTAGACGGGGTGCGTGCTCGGGAGCTGGTCCTGGTTGTAGGCCCACGACTTCTCGCCGGCGTTGAACGTGGTCCAGGCGCCGGTCCACTCGGTGGCCTCGGCGGTCGCGAGGGTCGAGATGTAGGTGGCGAAGGACTCGTTGAGCCACAGGTCGTCCCACCACTTCATCGTCACGAGGTCGCCGAACCACATGTGCGCGAGCTCGTGGAGGATCGTCGTGACCCGGCGTTCCTTCACCGCGTCGGTGACTTTGGAGCGGAAGACGTAGCTCTCCACGAACGTGACGGCGCCCGCGTTCTCCATCGCGCCGGCGTTGAACTCGGGGACGAAGAGCTGGTCGTACTTGGGGAACGGGTACGGGTAGTCGAAGCGCTCCTCGTAGAACGCGAAGCCCTCGCGGGTCTTCTCGAACACGTAGTCGGCGTCGAGGTGCTCCATGAGCGACTTGCGGGCGAAGACGCCGAGGGGGATCGTGCGGCCGTCGCTCGAGGTGAGCTCGCTGCGGACGACGCCGTAGGGGCCTGCGATGAGCGCGGTGATGTAGCTCGACATGCGCAGCGTCGGCTCGAAGGTCCACGTGGACGCGCCGTCCGCTGCGGCCGTGGGCTCGGGCGTGGGGGAGTTGGAGACGACCTCCCAGTGCGACGGCGCGGTGACCGTGAAGCGGAAGACGGCCTTCAAGTCGGGCTGCTCGAACACCGCGAACATGCGGCGGGAGTCCGGCACCTCGAACTGGGAGTAGAGGTACACCTCGTCGTCGACGGGATCCACGAAGCGGTGCAGGCCCTCGCCGGTGTTCGTGTACATGGCGTCGGCGACGACCGTGAGCTCGTTCTCCTGCGCGAGGTCGTCGAGGCGGATGCGCGCGCCGTCGCTGACGTCGGCGGGGTCGAGCTCGCGGCCGTTGAGGGTCACGGAGTGCACCGTGCGGGTGATCGCGTCGATGAAGGTGGACGCGCCGGCCGTGGCGGTGAAGCGCACGGTCGTGGTGGACCCGAACACCTCCGCGCCGCGGGTGAGGTCGAGCGTCACGTCGTACTCGGACACGGCCAGCAGCGCGGCGCGCTCCTCGGCCTCGACGCGGGTGAGGTTCTCTCCTGGCATGGTGCTCCTGCTCGTCCGTGAGGTGGGTGGGCCGTGCGTGCGGACGCGCCTCGCGCGACGGTGCACCTGGCGGTCGGGACCACGGGTGCGCAGGCGGAGCGGCGCCGCTTTCGGAGCCGATCCTATTGCGTCGGCTGACCTAGGCTTGCGGCATGTCCGACGTACAGAGCAGGCCCCGCACGACCGCCGTCGAGTTCTGGTTCGACCCGTCCTGCCCCTGGGCGTGGATGACCTCCCGCTGGGTCGACGAGGTCGCCCGCCACCGCGACCTCGACATCACCTGGCGCGTGATGAGCCTCGCCGTCCTCAACGAGGACAAGGCGGACGACCCGAACTTCGCCGCATTCCTCCCGCGCGCGCTCCGGTTCACGCGCCTCGTGGCCGCCGTCGAGGCAGAGCACGGCGCCGAGCACGTCAAGCCGCTGTACGACGCGCTGGGCACCCGGATCCACCTGCGCGACCAGAAGGACGCCGACGTCGTCATCCCCGAGGTGCTCGCCGAGCTCGGCCTCCCGGCGGGGCTCGCCGAGACCAGCCGCACCGACCGCTACGACGAGCCGATGCGCGCCAGCCACTTCGACGGCATCGAGCGCGTCGGCCAGGACGTCGGCACGCCCGTCATCGCGGTCGACGGCGTCGCCTTCTTCGGTCCCGTCATCTCGCCCGCGCCGAAGGGCGAGGAGGCCGTGAGGCTGTGGGACGGCGTCGTGGCCGTCGCCGCGTACCCGGGGTTCTTCGAGATCAAGCGCTCGCGCACCGTGGGCCCCATCTTCGACTGATCCTTTCCCGTCGCGCGCGCGGCGGCCGGGCGCCGAGGGCGTCCGGCCGCGGCGCGTCCGGCACCGCCCGCGCCGCGGGCACGACGCCGCCTGCGCGGCAGGAGGAGTGCACGATGCGCATCCACATCGCGACCGACCACGCCGGGCTCGACTTCTCGCGGTTCCTCGCCGAGCACCTGGGCGCCCAGGGGCACGACGTGGTCGACCACGGCCCCACCTCGTACGACCCGCTCGACGACTACCCGTCGTTCTGCATCCGCGCGGCCCGCGCGGTCGTCGCCGACCAACGCGGCGGCACCACCGCCCTGGGCGTGGTGTTCGGCGGATCCGGCAACGGCGAGCAGATCGCCGCGAACAAGGTCGAGGGCGTGCGCGCCGCGCTCGTCTGGAACCTCTCGACCGCCGTGCTCGCGCGCCAGCACAACGACGCCAACGTGATCTCCATCGGCGCCCGCCAGCACACCGTCGAGGAGGCCACGGCCTTCATCGACGCGTTCATCGCCGAGCCGTTCTCGGCGGAGGAGCGGCACGCGCGCCGCATCGCGCAGCTCGCCGAGTACGAGACGACGGGGGCCATCGCCGGTCACCCCGTCACGGACTAGGCAGCCGTGCCCGAGGGGCATTCGATCCACCGGATCGCGAAGCAGTTCGAAGCGCACTTCGTGGGGGACGTCGTGCAGGCGTCGTCGCCGCAGGGCCGGTTCGCGGAGGGCGCCGCCGTGCTCGACGGCCGGCGGCTGCTCGCCGCCAAGGCCGTCGGCAAGCAGATGTTCCTCGAGTTCGACGGCGACGTCTGGCTGCGCGTGCACCTCGGCCTCTACGGCGCGTGGGACTTCGCGGGCGACGTCACGACGCTCAACCGCATGGGGCAGAACGGGATGCGCGGCGACGTGCCCGTGGACGACCGGGTCGACGACGCACCGGTCGACGCTGCTGCCGAGGACTCGCTCGCCAGCATCGGCGCGCCCCGCCGTGCGCGACTGCGGATGGCGGAGCAGGAGAAGGTGCACGACCCGTTCTCCGCCGAGGCGTGGCCCCCCGAACCCGTCGGCCAGGTGCGCGTGCGCCTGCTCACCGAGCGGGCGGTGGCCGACCTCCGCGGCCCGACCGCGTGCGTCGTCGCCAGCCCCGACGAGGTGCAGCAGGCCATCGACAAGCTGGGCCCGGATCCCCTCGTCGACGGCGGCACGCGCTCCGAGGACCGGTTCACGGCCACCGTCCGCAAGAAGCCGACGGCCATCGGCCTGCTGCTCATGGACCAGGCGGTGGTCAGCGGGATCGGCAACGTCTACCGGGCCGAGCTCCTGTTCCGCGCCCGGCAGAACCCGCACACGCCGGGACGCGACGTGCCCGAGGACGTGGTCCGCGGACTGTGGCGCGACTGGTCGAAGCTCCTGCGCAAGGGCGTCGAGGTCGGCCAGATGATGACGATGGACGGGCTGCGCGGGAAGAAGCTCGACGCCGCGCTCCGCAACCGCGCGGACCGGCACTGGGTGTACCACCGCGAGGGGCTGCCGTGCCGGGTGTGCGGCACGAACGTCGTGATGGAGGAGGCCGCGGGCCGCAAGCTGTACTGGTGCCCGTACTGCCAGGCGTGACGCGGCGAGGCGACCGGCGCGGGACCTGGGCTGGCGCGGTGCCTCGATGATGAGGCGGGCCCGGATCCGATCGGATCCGGGCCCCTCGACCGTCGACGCGCTGGTGCTGCCGGCGGCGCTACTCGCTGATGTGGGCGAAGAGGAACCAGCGGTCCTTCTCGAGCCCGCGGGCGATCTCGATGGCGACGTCCTGGCTGTTGACGTCGATCTCGCCGAGCTCCTGCACGGCGCGGTTGACGAGCTCCATCGTCGCGTCGATCTGCGCGATGACCTCCGCGATGGTGGCGCTCGACGGGCGGAAGCCGGGCGTGAGCGCCGCGGTCGTGGTGGACGCGGCGACGGTCTCGATGCGGGCATCGATGGGGAGGCCGAGGGCGACGACGCGCTCGGCGGCGGTGTCGGCCCAGCCCTGCGCGTGGGAGACGAGGACGTCGAGGAACTCGTGCACGCCGATGAAGTTCGCGCCGCGGACGTGCCAGTGCGCCTGCTTGCCGTTGACGGCGAGGGCCTGGAGGTTGACGACGACGGGGCTGAGGAACTGCGCGACGCCTGCGGCGACGTCGGCCGATGCGGAGCTGGTGGGGACGTGGACGGTGTCGGTCATGGGTTCTCTCCTCGAGCGGCTGGACGGGTCTGCGGGCTGCGGACGATGCCGCCAATCTCGCGCATCCCGCCGCCGCCCGCAAGCAAGCTGAGGCATGGCTTACCGGGTCGCACCAGGGCCCCGGACCGGGCTCCAGCCTGGGTCAGCGGAGCGCGGAGACCCGTGCGGCCACCTCCTTCACGTCCCGGATCCGGCGCTCGTAGCGGGCCGCGACCGCGATGAGGCTGACGCCGCCGATGCCCGCCCAGGCCCACCAGGGGACGGTCGCCGATGCCTCGCGGATCCAGGGCCAGAGCTGGGCGACGGCGTGCACGAGCAGGACGCCCGCGCCGATGAGGAAGGGCGCGCGCAGCTTCAGGCGGGCTCCCGTGAGCAGCGTCGCGAGCGCGAGGATCCCGAGCCCGACGATGCGCCAGGCCGGGCTCGGGCCGAGGTCCGCGACGAGCGGGGGCACGAGCAGGACGAGCAGCCCGGGCGCCAGGTGCCGCATGCTGCCGGCGGAGGCGTCGCGGACCAGGCGGCGGGCACCGACCACGAGGAGCGCCGCGGCGATCGGGACCGTGACGGCCTCGACGGGATCCGCCGCTCCCGTGACGACGAGGACCGCGGCGACCAGCCCGGCGACGATGAGCGCCGCGACCGAGAGGACCCGGTCGTGCAGCGGGGGAGCGGCGGCGGGCAGCCGCGCGGGATCGGGCCCGCGTCCGGTCGCCGTCGCTCCTGAGGGCGAGCATGCGACGTACAGTGCCGAGACGAGGCCGACGAGGAGCGCGGAACGGAGGCCGACTCCGTCCATCGACTCGGCCTCGGCTCGGAGGATCCCGGCGGCACCCGCCGCTCCGGCGCCGATGACGGCGACCAGCCCCACGACCCGGGGTGCCATGCGGAGCAGGGCGTCCATGAGCATGCCCGGTTCCCGGGGTGCGTCGCTCGGCGTCCCCGCGCCCACGACGGGCCCGACCGATCCGCTCGCGTGAGCGGCTGCGTCGGGGCGATCCTCGGCGCCGCTGCGGCGACGGACCGCGGTGGTCACGGGCAGGAGACCCACGGCGAGGACGAGGACGGCGGCGGCCGACAGGGTCCAGAGGTCCGTGCGCGCGAACGTGGCCGGTTCGTACGCGGCCAGCTGGGCGATGGCGCGACCGAAGCCGACGAGCGGGACGGCGATCGCGGACGCCGCGGCTGTCGCCACGAGGAGGGGCCGGGTCGGCGATGCGGCACCCGCGCCGCGGAGAGCGGCCGCCGCCAGGAGGAGGACGGCGCCGGCCGCACCCCCGACCACGAGCGCCCGGAGGGGCGTGCCCGTCCACGACGCGACGGCCGTGGGCAGGGCGGCGAGGAGGAGGGCGCCGAGGAGGACGGGCGCTGCGCCGGATGCCCGGGCCTCAGCAGGCGACGCGACGGGGTGACGCCTGCCCGGGGACCCGCGCTGGAGGAGCGCGGCCACGACGAGCATCACGCAAGCCGGCGGCAGGACGTAGGCCTCCACGGCATCGACGCGCCCACGGCCGAGCGCGACCCAGAGGGCGGCGGAGCCGAGGACGAGGGCGATCCAGCCCGCTCGGCGCCGCGCGCGCGAGCCCGACCCCGATGACGAGGATGAGACGAGCACGGCCGCACTCGACAGGAGCAGGGCCACGGGGAGCCCGGCGCCGTCCGAGGCTGCCCCGACCACGACGGTGCCGGCGACGAGCACTCCCGTCGACGCATCGGCTGCATGACGCAGGAGGCGGTCGAGCGCCTCGGATGCGCGCCCGGGTGCGGGAGCAGGGGTCGGGTTCCTCAGGCGGTCGGCTGCACCCACCGCGGCGATGAGCACGGCGACGATGCCGGGCGCGGCGAGGGCCGCGGGATCGAGGGCGATGTACCCGCCGCGCCATGCGAGGAGCGCCACGACCACGGCGCCGAGGAGGGCCGCCGCGGCGGACGCGGCGAGCATGCGCCGGTGCAGGGATCGGAGGGCGAGGAGCATCCCAGCCCCTGCGACGAGCGCAACGCTGGCGACGAGCGGGCGGACGACTCCCTCGCCGGACCCGACCGACGCGGCCATCACGACGGCGACGAGGACGGTCGTGCCCACCCACGCGGAACCGGCGAGTCGCGCGTCCTCCGCTGTCCGGGCACCGCGCAGGACGAGCGCGCCGATCCCAGCCAGCAGCACGGCCGTGATCGCCAGCTGGACGTCGACGGCCGGCTCGCGCGCGACGGAGCCGACGGAGAGGCGGAGCGCGTGCGTGCCGCCGATGGCGAGGAGCCCGATGCCCCCGCCGATCACGACGGCACCCACCAGCGGACGGACGGGCGACGCCGCGCGGCGCAGCATCGCGGCACCCCCGAGGGCGATGACCGCGCAGACACTGGTGAGGATGTACGGCCGGAGCACGTCGTCGGGACGACCGACTGCGGTGAGCGGCAGGACGGCGGTGAGGATGCCCGCGAGGGTCAGAGCAGTGACGCCGCGGCGGACCCGGGGCCCCGCCTGCGATCCGCTCCCGCCGCCATCCGCGCGCACGGCGGCGCGGTGCATGAGCGCGGCGAGCAACAGAAGAGCACCCGCGACCGGCAGCCAGTACGCCTCCGCGGAGGTCGTGCCGCCGGCCAGCAGCCGGGACCACAGCGCCGCGATGCCCGTGGCGAGCGCCGTCCAGCCCCAGGCGCGGCGGGCGCTCCGGGACAGGAGCAGGCCGTCGTGGGCGACGGAGAGGGCGAGCGCCGTGACCGCGAGCACGAGCAGTGGGATCCACAGGAGCTCGCGCCCCTGCCGCGTGGGATCGAAGGAGACGGCGACGAGCAGCGCCCCCGTGGCGACCGCCGCCGTACCCGCGTCCAGGGCGACGCGCAGCCCCCGCGACGCGTCCCGGTAGGCGAGGAGCGCACTGCCGGCCACGACGAGGGCGACCGCGGCGGCGGCGGTGCCGTGGGGCACGGCACCGCGGTCGACCAGGGCGGCGGCGGTGACGAACGCGAGGAGGAGCGTCGGAGCGACGAGCACGGCCGTCGTGAGACGCCACCGGCGCAGCGCGGTCGTGCCTGGTGACCGCAGATCCGCGGTCTCCTCGTCGGAGCGCGGCGCTCGCGCCGGCAGCGGGACCCGACGGGGACCGCCGACGGCCCACGCCACGAGACCGGCGACGAGGACCACCTGCGCCGCGATGGGCCAGACGGGCGATCCGGTGAGCGCGCCACCGACGCGATCTGCTCCGACGATCGCGACCGGGAGCGCCGCGACGCACGCCGGGAGCAGGACCGTGGAGAGCAGCGCCCGTCGACGCACGCCAGGACGCCCCGGGAGGATGCCGGACACGAGGGCGGCCAGCCCGGATGCGAGGAGCACGAGCACGACCGGATCCGCGGCCGCGTCGAGGGCGCTCGACAGGGGCACCGTCCCGATGACGCGCGCGGCGGTGAGGGACGGGGCCAGTGCGCCCACCGCGACCAGGCCCGCGAGGGCGGCACCCGCGGTGGCGAGGCGTGCGGTGTCGTCCCTGCGGGCGGTCCGGGATCCGGAGACGAGGAGCAGCACGACGAACGGTGCGACCGCCCACCACGTGCCCGTGCTCGCCCAGGACACGGCCCAGGCGAGGGCACCGGCCGCGAGTGACAGCGCCACGAGCGCGGCGGCGGGGACGGCAGCTCGGCCGGGATGCCGCCGCGAGGAGAGCCGCCACACGAGAGCACCCGCTGAGGTCACGAGGTACGCGCCGGCCACGATCGCGACGGGACCGAGGGCGGGGATCGCGGCGACCACCACGGCGGCGCCGGACCACGCGAGGAGGCGCCGGCGGGCCAGGAGGCGGCGGCCGACGAGCGCGGAGACCGCCGCGAGGATCCAGACGGCGACGAGCCCGATCGCCGCCGCCCGGACGTCCCCGGGCAGGTCGGCGACGACGCTCCTCCGCCCCAGGAGGACCACGGCGTCGTCGAGGGGACCGTGCTCCCACGCGGGCAGGCCGACGATGAGGGTGGCCGTGATCCCCCCGAAGCCGGCGATGGCGGCCGGCAGCCCGGCGAGGCCGGTGATGACCAGGGCTGCGACCGCCCCGACGCGTGCCGTCGCGGTGACGAGGGGGTCGTGAAGGCGGCGTGCAGCCGCATCCAGGACGGCCGTCACGACCGCCGCCGCGACGAGCTGCGCGCAGAGCGTGAGCAGCGCGGGTCCGCCCATGAGCGCGGTGACGGGCAGCGCGGCCGCGGCTCCAGCTCCCGCGACGACGGCGGCGAGGACGCGCAGAGGGAGCGCCGCCGACCTGGGGTCTGCGCCGTCGCGTGCTGCGGCCGGAGCGACGTCCATCGCGTCCGTCGACGCGTCGCCGTCGATCGCACCGGAGGCATCAGGGGTGGCGACGTCGCCCCTGACCTCGACGGTAAGGGCGGGCCGCGCGAGCGCCCATGCGTGCGCACCGCTGGCGACGGCCGCGACGAGGAGGGGGAGAGCCGGGACGGCGTCGGGGATCACCGCGCTGGCGGCTCCCGCGACCACGGCGGCGGTGGCGGCGGTGACGCCCACGACCCGGAGGACCTCGCGTTCGAGCGCGTCGGGGAGGGAGCCCGCCCATGACCGTGCGGCGTGCACGAGGGCGACCACGGAGGCCGCTGCCAGGGCGAGCGCGGTGCGGGTGCCGGCGTCGGCCGACGGGACGGCGCCGACCAGGAGCCCGGCCCCGACGGTCAGTCCCGCCCAGCCGGCGATGCCCGCCGCGCGGATCCGGAGCGGGGACCGGAGGGCGAGGAGCGCGGTCGAGACGACGAGCGTCCCGATGCCGAAGTGGACGAACGGGTCGTTCGACGCGGCTCCCGCTAGGTCGTAGGACCGCACCGCCCAGACGTCGAGGTGCAGCAGCACGATGCCCGCCACGCCCACCGCCTCCGCGGTGCCGGGCAGTCGACGTCGCGCGAGGAGGCCCGCGGCCGCGAGCGCGGCGAGGGTGACCGCCGCGGTGATCGCCGCCCGCACGACGAGGCCGTACGTGACGAACGCGTAGACGACGTAGAACACGGCCGCGACCGAGAGCAGGACCACGCCGATGCTGAGCAGCACGGCAGGGACGCTGATGCGCCGCCGGGGCGCCGCGGGCGTGGTGGCCACGGGCGCCGCGGTCTCCATCGGGCCGCGCTGCGTACGTCGCGCATCCGCATCCGCATCTGCTTCCGGAGCGTGGCCGGCCACCGCGGGGACCACGGGAGCGACTGGCGGTACCGCAGGCCCGGCGCCGGGGATCGTCGTGACGGGTGGCGCCTCGACGCCGGGAGCACCGACAGCGCCGGCGGCGCAGGCAGCGACGACCACGGCCTCGTGTCGACGCGCCGCCGCCGCGCTCCACCGCCGCATGGCGCCGACCAGGCGCTCCCGCTCGGCGATGGCATCCACGACGCGGTGCGACGCCTCGAGCACGGCAGCCGCCTCGGGTGCGCGGACGTCGAGACCGCAGCGCCCGCAGACGAGCGCGCCCAGCGGTGCGAGGCAGCCCGGGCACAGGTCCGTGCGCAGCAGGTCCTCGGGTCGTGCGGCCCACGGCTGCGCCCCGATCCGTGTCGCCCGTGCGTCGTCCTCGACCATGAAGCCCCCCGAGCTCGCCCGATGCGGAAGCTCCCAGGCTATCCACGGAACGGGACGCTACGCGCGCCGCGAGGCGCGACGTCGACAGGTCGCCCCGGACGGGGGACGGATGAGGCGGCGGCCCGGTTGGGGAGGGGACGCGAGCGGCTCTGCCGGGAGGGAGATGGAGGGGATGACGGGAATCGAACCCGCGTGATCAGTTTGGAAGACTGAGGCTCTACCATTGAGCTACATCCCCGCGACGCCGGAGCCACCGCCCCGGGGGCCGTGCGCCGGATGCGCGGGGTCCAGCGTAGCGCAGCCTCCCGTCGCCGGTGACCAGCGCCCGGCACGAGTCGGATAGGCTGTGCCACGGTCGGATCGGCTTCCGCGCGCCTGCACGAAGAGGCGCACGGGGCCCGCCTCGACCGAGGGAATGCGTGGCAGCCGGGGCGTAGCGTAGTGGCTAGCGCGTCCGCTTTGGGAGCGGAAGACCGCAGGTTCGAGTCCTGTCGCCCCGACCACATCCCCGACGACGAAATGCCGTCTCAGCCGAGGCGCGTACCGCGATTACAGGAGAACTCCACACGTGAAGACCACGGTCGAAAAGCTGAGCCCCACGCGCGTCAAGCTCGCGATCTCTGCCACCCCCGAAGACCTGAAGCCGCACATCGACCACGCATACGGCCACATCGCCGAGCAGGTCGCCATCCCCGGCTTCCGCAAGGGCAAGGTGCCGCCGCCCATCATCGACCAGCGCGTCGGTCGCGAGGCTGTGCTGGAGCACGCCGTCAACGACGGCATGGACGGCTTCTACCAGGCCGCCGTCAAGGAGACGGACATCCGTCCTCTCGGCCGCCCCGAGGCCGACGTCAAGGAGTGGCCCGGCAAGGACCTCACCGGCGACCTGCTCCTCGAGATCGAGGTCGACGTCCGCCCCGAGTTCGACCTGCCGGCCTACGAGGGCCTCGAGCTCACCGTGGACTCCGTCGAGGTCACCGACGACGAGGTCGCGACCGAGCTCGACAGCCTGCGCAGCCGCTTCGGCACGCTGATCACGGTCGACCGCCCCGCGAAGACGGGCGACTTCGTCCAGATCGACCTCACCGCCACCATCGCCGGCAACGCCGTCGACACCGCGAGCGGCATCTCCTACGAGCTCGGCTCCGGCGACCTCATCGACGGCATCGACGAGGCCCTCGAGTCCCTCACCGCCGGTGAGAGCACCACCTTCGAGTCGAAGCTCCTCGGCGGCGACAACGAGGGCGAGACGGCCGAGATCGCCGTCACCGTCCAGTCCGTCAAGGAGCGCGAGCTGCCCGAGGCCGACGACGACTTCGCGCAGATCGCCAGCGAGTTCGACACCATCGACGAGCTGCGCGCGGACCTCAAGGTGCAGGTCGGCAAGTCCAAGGTCTTCGGCCAGGTCACCCAGGCCCGCGACCAGATCGTCGACAAGCTCCTCGAGGGCGTCGAGATCCCCGTCCCCGAGAAGCTCGTCGAGGACGAGGTGCAGCGCCACCTCGAGAACGAGAACCGCCTCGAGGATGACGTGCACCGCGCCGAGGTCAAGGAGTCCAGCGAGAAGGCGTTCCGCCAGCAGCTGCTCCTCGACGTCATCGCGGAGAAGGAGGAGCTGAAGGTCAGCCAGGACGAGCTGACCCAGTACCTCATCCAGGGCGCGCAGCAGTACAACATGGAGCCGAACGAGTTTGTCCAGGTCCTGCAGCAGAACAACCAGATCCCCGCCATGGTCGGCGAGGTCGCGCGCAACAAGGCCCTCGCGGTCGTGCTCGACAAGGCGAAGGTCGTGGACGCCGACGGCAAGGTCGTCGACGTGACCGAGTTCACGCAGCCCGTCGTGCGCGACGCGGACGCCCCGGTCGAGGAGCCCGCCGACGCGGACGCCGAGGCCGTCGTCGCGGACGCGCCCGCCGAGGAGGCCGTCGCCGAGGAGGCGCCCGCCGAGAAGCCGAAGAAGAAGGCGCCCGCGAAGAAGAAGGCCGCCGAGAAGGCCGCCGACTCCGAGTAGTCGCCACGGCCTCCCGTCTCGACGGGCGGCGACTCGAGGGCCCGGGGAGCATCTGCTCCCCGGGCCCTCGTGCGTCCGGCAGCCGTGCACCGCGCCCGCGGCGGCCGTGCCTCTCCGCCCGCGGCGAACACGGGCGTAGGCGCGGATCCGCTCCGATAGATTCGTGACTCGAAGCGACGAATGAATGGGAGCTCGAACAATGGCCGAACCGACACTGGTACCCGGTGTTTTTGACCGACTGCTGAAGGACCGCATCATCTGGCTCGGATCCGAGGTCCGCGACGACAACGCGAACGAGATCTGCGCGAAGATCCTGCTGCTGGCGGCGGAGGATTCCGAGAAGGACATCTTCCTCTACATCAACTCGCCCGGCGGTTCCATCACCGCGGGAATGGCCATCTACGACACCATGCAGTTCGTCCCCAACGACATCGTCACCGTCGGGATCGGAATGGCCGCGTCCATGGGACAGCTGCTCCTCACGAGCGGCACCAAGGGCAAGCGCTACATCACGCCGAACGCGCGCGTGCTGCTGCACCAGCCCCACGGCGGCTTCGGCGGGACGTCGAGCGACATCCAGACGCAGGCCCAGCTCATCCTCTCGATGAAGCAGCGCCTCGCCGAGATCACGGCGGGCCAGACCGGCAAGACGGCCGAGCAGATCAACGAGGACGGCGACCGCGACCGCTGGTTCACGGCGCAGGAGGCCCTCGAGTACGGCTTCGTCGACCACATCCGCGAGTCCGCGACCGACGTCGTCGGCGGCGGCGGCACCGAGACCTCCTGAGCGACAGACAGAAGAGACAGGCAGAGAAGAAGAACATGGAACTCCCCACCTTCGGCGGCGCCCGCGGCGCCGGCTCCACCGCCACGAGCCCGTCGTCGCGGTACATCCTCCCGAGCTTCGAGGAGCGCACGGCCTACGGCTACAAGCGCCAGGACCCGTACGCGAAGCTCTTCGAGGACCGCATCATCTTCCTCGGCGTGCAGGTCGACGACGCGTCGGCCGACGACGTCATGGCCCAGCTGCTCGTGCTCGAGTCGATGGACCCCGACCGCGACATCGTCATGTACATCAACTCGCCCGGCGGCTCCTTCACGGCCATGACGGCGATCTACGACACGATGCAGTACGTCTCGCCGCAGATCCAGACGGTCTGCCTCGGCCAGGCGGCCTCCGCTGCGGCCGTGCTGCTCGCGGGCGGCGCGCCCGGCAAGCGCCTCGCGCTCCCCAACGCGCGGGTGCTCATCCACCAGCCCGCCACGGGCGAGTCGAGCGGCGGACAGGCGTCCGACATCGAGATCCAGGCCGCGGAGATCATGCGCATGCGCTCCTGGCTCGAGGACACCCTCGCGAAGCACACCAACCGCGACCGCGACCAGATCAACCGCGACATCGAGCGCGACAAGATCCTGGGCGCCGACGAGGCGCTGGAGTACGGCCTCATCGACCAGGTGCTCACCTCGCGCAAGAACCTGACAGCGGCGATCCCCGCCCGCTAGGCCCGCACGGAGAGGAGGGGCGGTCGGCATCAACCGACCGCCCCTCCTCGTCTGCCCGGACGCGTCAGGCCGCGGGCTCCCCGATCTCCCCGCGCTCGATCGCCTCGCGCTCGAACTCCCGCACGATCGGCAGCACCTGCGTGCCGAACTGCTCGATGTCCTCGAGGTAGTGCAGGAAGCCGAGCAGCAGCAGGTCCACCCCGCGCTTGCGGTACTCCACCATGCGACGGGCGATCTGCTCGGGGGTGCCGATGAGGCCCGTCCGGAAGCCGTCGTTGTACTGCACCAGGTCGCGGAAGGTCGAGTCGGACCACATGCCCTTGCCGTCCCCGGTGGAGGCGCCTGCCTGCTTCACCGCCTGCCGGAAGCCCTCGACGGCGTCGGGGTTCGCCTTGGCGATGATCTCCTCGAGGACGTCCTGCGCCTCCTGCTCCGTGTCGCGTGCGATGACGAAGCCGTTGAGGCCGAACTTGACCCGCTCGGTCCGGCCGGCGGCGCGGGCCGAGGCGAGGACGTCGACGCGCTGCTCCTCGAAGCCCGCGAAGTCCTTGCCGTTGGAGAAGTACCAGTCGGTGACGCGGCCGCCCATCTCGCGCGCGTCCGTGCTGTTGCCGCCCATGAAGATCTCGGGGTGCGCGCGGCCGGGAACGTCGACGGGCGGCGGCTTGAGCGTGAAGTCGTGGATCCGGTAGAAGTCGCCGAGGTGCGTGAACTCCTTCTCCGTCCAGAGGCCGCGGAGCACGCGGATGAACTCCTCGGTGCGTCGGTAGCGCTCCCCGTGCTCGAGCCACGGCTCGCCGAAGCCCACGAACTCGTCCTTGAGCCAGCCCGACACGACGTTCACGGCGGCGCGGCCGTGCGACATGTGGTCGGCCGTGATGATCCACTTGGCCAGCACGCCCGGATGCCAGAGCCCCGGGTGGACGGCCGCGATCACCTTCAGCCGCTCGGTCGCGAGCAGCAGGCCGAGCGAGAAGGACGTCGACTCGTGCTGCTGGTCGGCGCCGTAGGAGGCGGCGTAGCGGACCTGGCTCAGCGCGTAGTCGAAGCCGTTCCGCTCGGCGAGCTGCGCGACACGGACGTTGAAGTCGAAGTCGAAGTGGGTGCGCTGCTCGATGTCGCTCGTCACGAGGCCGCCCGAGACGTTCGGGACCCAGTAGGCGAAGGACAGCGCGTCGGGGGATGCGGTGGCGGTGTTCTCGGTCATGCGGACATGGTGGGGGCGCCCGCTGGGGCTGGCCCCGAGTGTTGCGCCGTGTGACGGCCAGCGCGCGGAGGATGCCACACGACGGGCCGTGCTCCCAGGGGTCCGGGCGATGTCCCATGCACGGGTTAGGCTCGTGGCACACCGCACGACTTCCGGGGAGGCTTCCATGGCACGCATCGGCGAGAGCGCGGATCTGCTCAAGTGCTCCTTCTGCGGGAAGAGCCAGAAGCAGGTCCAGCAGCTGATCGCGGGACCGGGCGTCTACATCTGCGACGAGTGCGTGGAGCTCTGCAACGAGATCATAGAGGAGCGCCTGGCCGAGGCCAGCGAGGAGACGACGGGCGAGTTCGACCTCCCCAAGCCCAAGGAGATCTTCGGCTTCCTCGACGAGTACGTCATCGGGCAGGAGGCCGCCAAGCGCGCGCTGTCCGTCGCGGTCTACAACCATTACAAGCGGGTCCGCGCCGTCAGCACCATCGGCCCGGCGAAGACCGTCGGCGACGAGATCGAGATCGCCAAGAGCAACATCCTCCTCATCGGCCCCACCGGTTGCGGCAAGACCTATCTCGCGCAGACCCTCGCGAAGCGACTCAACGTGCCGTTCGCCGTCGCCGACGCCACGGCGCTCACCGAGGCCGGCTACGTCGGCGAGGACGTCGAGAACATCCTCCTGAAGCTCATCCAGGCCGCCGACTACGACGTGAAGCGCGCCGAGACCGGCATCATCTACATCGACGAGGTCGACAAGATCGCGCGCAAGGCCGAGAACCCGAGCATCACGCGCGACGTGTCGGGCGAGGGCGTGCAGCAGGCGCTGCTGAAGATCCTCGAGGGCACGGTCGCCTCGGTGCCGCCGCAGGGCGGGCGCAAGCACCCGCACCAGGAGTTCATCCAGGTGGACACGACCAACGTGCTCTTCATCGTGGCGGGCGCGTTCGCCGGGCTCGAGGACATCATCAGCCAGCGCGCGGGCAAGAAGGGCATCGGCTTCGGCGCCCCGCTGCACCGCAAGGACCTCAACGCCGACGTGTTCGGCGAGGTGCTGCCGGAGGACCTGCACAAGTTCGGCCTCATCCCCGAGTTCATCGGGCGCCTCCCCGTCGTCACGACGGTCACGCAGCTCGACCAGCGTGCGCTGATGGAGATCCTCACCAAGCCGCGCAACGCGCTCGTCCGCCAGTACCAGCGCATGTTCGAGCTCGACGGCGTGGAGCTCGAGTTCGAGCAGGGCGCCCTGGAGTCCATCGCCGACCTGGCCGTCCTCCGGCAGACGGGTGCTCGCGGCCTCCGCGCCATCCTCGAGGAGGTGCTCGGGCCGATCATGTTCGACATCCCGTCGGACGACGAGGTGGGTCGCGTCGTCATCACCCGCGAATCCGTCGTGCAGAACGCGGCGCCCACCATCGTGCCGCGCGCCTCGATGCTCCGTGCGGAGAAGTCCGCCTGAGCCGTCGGGCCCACCGCAGCCGCACGACGAGAGCGCCGCACCCCGTGAGGGGCGCGGCGCTCTCGTCGTATGGCGTCCGGGTCAGTCGGCGAGGCCCCGGCGCTCGAGCAGCGGCTCGATCACGGCGTCGCGGCCACGGAAGTCGCGGTACGCCTCCAGCGGGTCCTTCGATCCGCCGACGCCGAGGAGCCGGGAGCGGAAGCGGTCGCCGTTCGCGCGGGTGAGGCCGCCGTTCTCGTGGAACCACTCCACGGTGTCGGCGTCGAGCACCTCGCTCCAGATGTACGAGTAGTAGCCCGCGTCGTAGCCGCCCGCGAAGGTGTGCTGGAAGTAGCTCGAGGCATAGCGGGGGAGGACCGCAGGCACGTCGAGGCCGACGGCCGCGAGGGCCTCGGCCTGGAACGCGTCCACGTCCTCGACGACGTCGTCGACGCCGATCCGGTGCCACGCCTGGTCGAGGAGCGCGGCGCCCAGGTACTCGGACGTGAGGAAGCCCTCGTTGAACGCGCTGGATGCCTGGACGGCGGCGACCAGCTCGGCCGGCATCGGCTCGCCCGTCTCGTGGTGCACCGCGTAGGACGCGAGGATCTCGGGCCACAGCATCCACATCTCGTTCACCTGGCTCGGGAACTCGACGAAGTCGCGGAACACGTTGGTGCCGGCGAACCGCGGGTAGGTCACGCGCGCGAAGAGGCCGTGCAGCGCGTGGCCGAACTCGTGGAACAGGGTGTTCGCCTCGTCGTAGCTGAGCAGGGTCGGCTGGCCGGCCGGGGGCTTCGGCACGTTCAGGTTGTTGAGCACGACCGTAGGCGTGTCGAGCAGCGCGCTCTGGGAGATGAGCGGGTTCATCCACGCGCCGCCCCGCTTCGAGTCGCGCGTGTGGAGGTCGAGGACGTAGAGGCCCACGGGGGATCCGTCCTCGTCGCGCACCTCGAAGACGCGCGCGTCCGGGTGGTAGGCGGGGATGTCGTCGCGTTCGGCGAAGGTGACGCCGTAGAGCTCGGTGGCCGCACGGAAGACGCCGTCGCGGAGCACCCGGTCGGCCTCGAGGTACGGGCGCATGCGCTCGGTGTCGACGTCGTAGCGCTCGGTGCGGACCTTCTCGCTGTAGAACGCCCAGTCCCAGGCCGCGAGCTCGAAGGAGGGCTCGCCGAGCTCCTCCTGCGTGCGGTCGATCACGCGCTGCAGCTCGACGGCCTCGGCGCGGGCGTTCCGCGCCGCGGCGGGGGCGAGTCGACCGAGCATGTCGGCGACGGCCTCAGGGGTCCCCGCGGTCTGGTCGGCCGTGACCGCGGCCGCGTGGCTCGGGAAGCCGAGGAGGGCGGCGCGCTCGGCGCGGAGGCGGGTGATCTCGAGCACGAGCGGGCGGTTGTCGTGCGCGTTGCCGCGGGCGCTACGGGCGAGCGACGCTGCGAGGATCCGCTGGCGGAGCGCCCGGTCGGTGAGCTGCGAGAGGTAGGGATGACCGGTCGGCAGCACGAGGGTGATGAGGTGCTTCCCCTCGAGGCCGCGGTCGGCGGCGGCCTGCGCGGCGGCCGCGATCGCGCCCGCTCCGAGCCCGTCGAGCTGCGCCGGGTCGTCGACGACGACGGCGAGGTCGTTCGTGTCCTCGAGCAGGTTCGACTCGAAGCGCGTGGTCAGGACGGACAGGCGGCGGTTGAGGTCGGGGAGGCGTGCCTTGGCCTCGTCGTCGAGGCCCGCGCCGGTGATGGTGAACTCGGCGAGGTAGCGCTCGACGAGGTACACGGACTCGGCGTCGAGGCCCGACTCGTGGCGGGTGTCGTGCACGGCGCGGATCCGCGCGTAGAGGGCTGAGTCGAGCCGGATCGCATCCTCGTGCGCGGCGAGCTCGGGAGCGATCTCGGCGTCGAGCTCGCGCGTGGAGGGCGAGCTGTCGGCCGAGGAGAGCGTAAAGAAGACGTGGCCGACCCGGTCGAGCGTGCGCCCGGCGCGCTCCAGGGCGACGAGCGTGTTCTCGAACGTGGGCGGCTCGGGGGAGTCGGCGATGGCGCGGACCTCGGCCAGGTGCTCGGCGATCCCGGCCTGGAACGCGGGACGGAAGTGCTCCTCTCGGATGTCGGCGAAGGGGGGCATGCCGTAGGGGAGGGTGCTCGGTTCGAGGAAGGGATTCGGGGGCGTCGTCATACGGCGAGCCTAGGCCGGGCGCCGACCTAGGCTCGGAGGGTGAACAGCGAGCGATACACCCACGGCCACCACGAGAGCGTCCTCCGCGTGCACAGCGCGCGGACCGTCCGGAACTCCGCCTCCTACCTGGAGCCGCACCTGCGCCCCGGGCTCGACGTCCTCGACGTCGGCAGCGGACCCGGGACGATCACCGTGGAGCTCGCCGACATCGTCGCGCCCGGTTGTGTCGTTGGCCTCGACATGTCCGAGGACGTGGTGCGGCAGGCGTCCGAGCTGGCCGAGGGCCGGGGCACGGCGAACGTCGAGTTCGTCACGGGATCCGTGTACGAGCTGCCCTACGCGGACGCCTCGTTCGACGTCGTGCACGCGCACCAGGTGCTGCAGCACGTCGGCGACCCCGTCCGCGCGCTGGAGGAGATGCGCCGCGTCACCCGGCCGGGCGGGCTCGTTGCGGCGCGCGACGTCATCTACTCGAAGGTGGCGCTGTTCCCCGAGTCGGACGGCCTGCGGCTCTGGGCCGACGTGTACCTGCCCGTGCACCGGGCGAACGGCGGCGAGCCGGACGCGGGATCCCGCCTCAAGGCGTGGGCGCGCCAGGCGGGCTTCACCGAGATCGCGTCGAGCGCGTCGGTGTGGTGCTTCTCCTCGGACGACGAGCGGGCCTGGTGGGGCGGCGCGTGGGCCGACCGGGCGGTCGCGTCGTCGTTCGCGGGCCAGGCGCGCGAGGGCGGCTTCGCGACGGACGACGACCTGCAGGCCATCCGCGCCGGCTGGCAGGAGTGGGCGGCCGACGAGGACGGCTTCCTCGCGATGCCGCATGGCGAGATCCTCGCCCGGCGCTGAGCCGCCGCAGTATGCGACGAGGCCCGCCGGACGCGTCGTCCGGCGGGCCTCGTCATGCGTCCGCGTGCGACGCGGCGCGTGTCAGTCGTCGAAGGGGTCGTCGGTGCTCTCGCCGGGGATCGTGATCGTCGCCGCGTCCTCGACCGGGTCGTAGCGGATCACGGTTCCGTCGTCGAGCTCCACGACCGGCTTCCGCTCGAGCCAGGTGAGCGTCCAACGCCACTGCGAGGTGTCGGCGTCGAGCGCCACCACGTCGGACTCGACGGTCGTGACGGCGAGGATCACGACCTCGGGGAGGTCCGCCGGGGCGTCGCCGCCGACGGGCCAGCGGGTGTCGAGCTGCATCAGACGTCCTGCTCGTAGGTGACCCACGTGGTGCGGCGGGCGACCCGGTCGTAGAGGCGCTGCGCGTCGGCGTTGTCCTCCGCGGTGATCCACCGGAGCATGCTCGCCCCGTCGCGGCGCGCGACGTCGGCGACCGCGGCGATGAGCTGCTCGCCCACACCCTGGCGGCGCAAGATCTCGCGCACGTACAGGTCGTCGAGCAGCAGGCCGTCGGTGCCGCGGGACAGGCGCGAGAAGCGGTGGAAGTGCGCCAGGCCGACGAGGGCGCCCTCGTGCGCGTCGTCGACGGCGACGAGCGCGGAGCTCGCGTGCGCGTCGTCGATGAGGTGGCTCCAGGCGAGGACCGCGCTCTCGTCCGTCAGCTCGGTGCCGTAGAACTCGGCGTAGCCGGAGAACAGGTCGAACCAGGGGAAGAAGTCGCCGTCGCGGACGGGGCGGATCGAGATGGTCATGCGCGGTTCTCCTCGGGCTGCTCGACGGGGGCGAGCGTGATGCGGGCGACGGCGGGGCCGTCCCCCTCGGTGAAGGTCAGGTCGGTGATGCGGCCCACGGCGCGGAGGTCCCGCGCCACGAGCTCGAGCGAGCGGATGTCCTCGGGCGAGGCGGAGACCACGGCCTCCGCGACGGGCGTCTTCTGGGAGGCCTTCGCGTCGGTCTTGGCGCGGCGGATCCCCACCAGCGCGCGACCGGCGAGGCCCAGGAGCCGCGGGTCGGCCGTGCCGCCGGACGCGGGGGCGTCCGGGGTGGGCGCGGTCGGCCACGCGGCGGTGTGGATCGACCCGTCGTGCGACCAGCTCCACGCCTCCTCCGCCGCGAACGGCACGAAGGGCGCGAACAGGCGCAGCAGCACGTCGAGGGCCTCGCGGAGCGCGGCGACCGCGGATCCCCGGTCGGCCGGGTCGGCGTCGGCCGAGTACGCGCGGTCCTTGACGAGCTCCAGGTAGTCGTCGCAGAAGGTCCAGAAGAAGCTCTCGGTGACCTCGAGCGCGCGGGCGTGATCGTACTCGTCGAGCGCCGTGGTCGCGGTCTCGACGACCTCGGCCAGGGCGGCGAGCATGCCCACGTCGATGGCCTGCGTCGCGCGGGCGCCCTCGGGTGCCTCGAAGGACAGGATGAACTTCGCCGCGTTGAGCACCTTGATCGCGAGCCGGCGGCCGATCTTGATCTGTGTCGGGTTCTGCGGGTCCATCGCGGCGTCGACGCCGAGGCGGGCGGAGGCGGCCCAGTAGCGCACCGCGTCGGAGCCGAACTGCTCGAGCGTGGCCGCGGGGGTCACGACGTTGCCCTTCGACTTCGACATCTTCTTGCGGTCGGGGTCGAGGATCCAGCCGGAGATGGCGGCCGTCCTCCACGGCGCCGCGCCGTGCTCGAGCTCGGCGCGCAGCACCGTGGAGAAGAGCCACGTGCGGATGATGTCCTGGCCCTGCGGGCGCATCGAGAACGGGAACACGAGGTCGAACAGCTCCGGGTCGCGCTCCCAGCCGCCCGCGAGCTGCGGCGTGAGGGAGGAGGTGGCCCAGGTGTCCATGACGTCGAGCTCGCCCTGGAAGCCGCCGGGGACGCCGCGCTGGTCCTCCGCGTAGCCGGGGGCGGGATCCGACGACGGGTCGACGGGCAGCTGGTCCTCGGTCGGCGTGATGGCCCTCTCGAACTCCGGGTTGCCGTCCGCGTCGAGGGGGTACCAGACGGGGAGCGGCACGCCGAAGAAGCGCTGGCGGGAGACGAGCCAGTCGCCGTTGAGGCCGCCGACCCAGTTCTCGTAGCGCACGCGCATGAAGTCGGGCACGAAGCCGATCTCCCGACCGCGGCCGATGAGACCTGCGCGGAGCTCCTCGTCCCGGCCGCCGTTGCGGATGTACCACTGGCGGGTGGAGACGATCTCGAGCGGCTTGTCGCCCTTCTCGTAGAACTTGACGGGGTGCGTGATCTTGCGCGGCTCGCCGATGAGCTCGCCGGACTCCGTGAGGAGCTCGACCATGGCGGCCTTCGCGGAGAAGACGGTCTTGCCGGCGATGGCGGCGTACGCCTCGCGGCCGGCGTCGGACGTGATGGCGGCGGGCGCCTCGGAGACGATGCGGCCGTCGAACCCGACGATCGCGCGGTTCTCCAGCTGCAGCTCGCGCCACCAGACGACGTCGTTGAGGTCGCCGAAGGTGCAGACCATGGCGATGCCGGATCCCTTGTCGGGCTGCGCGAGGTGGTGGGCGAGCACGGGGACCTCGACGCCGAAGACGGGCGTCGTGACGGTGGTGCCGAACAGGCCCTGGTAGCGCTCGTCGTCGGGGTGCGCGACGAGGGCGACGCACGCCGCGAGGAGCTCGGGGCGTGTCGTGTCGATGATCACGTCGTCCCCGCCGGAGCGGTGGAACGCGAGGCGGTGGTACGCGCTCGGCTGCTCGCGGTCCTCGAGCTCGGCCTGCGCGACGGCGGTGCGGAAGGTCACGTCCCACAGGGTGGGGGCGTCGGCCTGGTACGCCTCACCGCGGGCGAGGTTGCGGAGGAACGCGCGCTGCGAGGCGACCTGCGCCTCGGATCCGATCGTGCGGTAGCTCTGGCGCCAGTCGACGCTGAGGCCGAGCGTGCGGAAGAGGTCCTCGAACTGCTTCTCGTCCTCCTCGGTGAGTCGCTCGCACAGCTCGATGAAGTTGCGGCGCGAGATCGGCTGCTGGTCGGCCGGCTTCGACGTGCCTCCGGTCTCCGAGGGCCGGTACGAGGGATCGTAGGGGAGCGTCGGGTCGCAGCGGACGCCGTAGAAGTTCTGGACGCGGCGCTCGGTGGGCAGGCCGTTGTCGTCCCAGCCGAGCGGGTAGAAGACGCTCTCGCCGCGCATGCGGCGGTAGCGGGCGATGACGTCGGTGTGCGTGTAGCTGAAGACGTGGCCGATGTGGAGGGATCCGCTCGCCGTGGGCGGCGGGGTGTCGATGGAGAAGACGGTGCCTGCGGCGGCCTCGTCGCGGCGGAAGTCGTACGTGCCGTCGGCCTGCCAGCGGCCGCCCCACTTGGCCTCGAGGCCCTCGAGGGCCGGCTTGTCGGGAACCCGGGCGACCTCTCCGGTCGTGCCCTCGGCTGTGTCCGGACGTCGTTCGTCAGCCATGCGTGCTCCGGTTCCCTCAGTGTGGACGGCACCGTGTCGATGGTGAGGTGCCTTCTGTGCGGGATCCACGCTACCGGATGGGGGCGCGGAGGCCGGATGCGGGGGCGGTCGGCCTCCGCGCATCCGCCTCCGCGACGGCGTGCGGTCTTAGGCGGGCCCGGCCGTCGCGGTCTCCCGGAAGGCCCGGCGCATCGCGTCGAGGCGGGCCGTCAGCTCCGCGGGCACCCGGCCGCCGAAGCGCGCGAAGTGCGCGTCCACGGCGTCGAGCTCCTCGAGCCACAGGGCCGGATCCAGCGCCAGCAGCTCCTCGAGCGCCCCGGCATCGAGCTCGAGGCCCGCCACGTCCAGGTCCTCCGGCAGGGGCAGGCCGCCGACCGGCGTCGACCGGACGGGCACGCGGTCCTCGACGCGGCGCACGATCCACTCGAGCACGCGCGCGTTCTCGCCGAAGCCCGGCCAGAGGAAGGAGCCGTCCTCGCCCTTGCGGAACCAGTTGACCTGGAAGACGCGGGGTGCGCCGTCGCCGAGGCCCCGCCCGACCTCGAGCCAGTGGCGCCAGTGGTCGGCCATGTCGTAGCCGCAGAAGGGCTGCATCGCGAAGGGGTCGTGGCGGAGCTCGCCGACCCGGCCCTCGGCGGCGGCCGTCTGCTCCGACGCCATCGTGGCGCCGATGAAGACGCCGTGCTCCCAGTCGTCCGCCTCCGCCACCAGCGGGACGTTCGTGGCGCGGCGGCCGCCGAAGAGGATCGCGTCGACCACGACGCCGTCGGGGTCGTCCCAGTCGTCCGCGAGCGACGGGCACTGCTCGATCGCCACGGTGAAGCGGGCGTTCGGGTGCGCGGCGGGCGTGCCGGATCCGGGCGACCACGGGTTCCCCTGCCAGTCGAGGAGACCCGCGGGCGGTGTCGGCGTCATGCCCTCCCACCACACGTCGCCGTCGGGGCGGAGCGCGACGTTCGTGAAGATGGCGTTGCCCCAGACGGTCGACATGGCGACCGGGTTGGTCGTCTCGCCCGTCCCGGGCGCCACGCCGAAGAGGCCGCGCTCGGGGTTGACGGCGCGGAGGCGTCCCTGCACGTCGGGCCGGAGCCAGGCGATGTCGTCGCCGAGCGTCTCGACCGTCCAGCCCGGGATCGTGGGCGTGAGCATCGCGAGGTTCGTCTTGCCGCACGCCGACGGGAAGGCGGCCGCGACGTGGAAGCGGCGGCCCTCGGGGCTCGTGATCCGGATGAGGAGCATGTGCTCCGCGAGCCAGCCCCCGTCGCGCGCCATCGCCGAGGCGATGCGGAGGGAGAAGCACTTCTTGCCGAGCAGCGCGTTGCCGCCGTAGCCCGAGCCGAAGGAGATGATCTCGCGCTCCTCCGGGAAGTGGCAGATGCGCTTGTCGACGTTGTGCGGCCACGGCACGTCGGCGGTGCGGCGGCCGGCGTCGTCGACCAGCGGCGCGCCGAGGCCGTGCAGCGCGCGGACCCACGTGGTGTCGGGGCCGATGAGGCGGAGCGCGTCGTCGCCCATCCGGGTCATGAGCGCCATGCTCGCGACGACGTACGGGCTGTCGGTGATCTGCACGCCGAGCTGCGAGATCGCGCCGCCCAGCGGGCCCATGGAGAACGGGACGACGTAGAGGGTGCGCCCGCGCATGGATCCGGCGAAGAGGCCGTCGAGCTCGGCGCGCGTCCGCGCCGGGTCGCGCCAGTTGTTCGTGGGGCCGGCGTCGGCCTCGTCCCGCGAGCAGATGAAGGTGCAGTCCTCGACGCGCGCCACGTCGGCCGGGTCGCTGCGCGCGAGGAAGCTGTGCGGGCGCCACTCGGGGTTCAGCCGGATCAGCGTGCCCGCGTCGACCATCTCGCGCGTGATGCGGTCGTACTCGGCGACGCTGCCCGTGCACCAGACGACCCGGTCGGGGAGCGTGAGGCGGGCGACCTCGGCGACCCACTCCGCGATGCGCAGGTCGCGGCAGTGCGCGGGGGCTGCGGTGCCGGGCGGGAGGGGGACTGACTCGGGCGCGAGGGCACCGGATGCGGGCGAGGCGGCGGCGGCGCGTGCGCGGCCGGTGGTGGTGGCAGGTGGTGCGTCCTGGATGCTGGTCATGGATCCGTCCCCTTCGATCGGTCTGTTGTTCCAGCCTGCAACCCGTCAGGATGGGGTTCGGGGATCCATCGACGTGAAGATGCGCCGATGTTCACGGAGAGGTGAATGCATGGACCAGCTCGTCATCGGCCGGCGCATCCGGCACGCGCGGAAGGGCGCCGGGCTCACGCTGCAGGCGCTGGGGGAGCGGGCGGGGATCCTGCCGAGCCAGCTGAGCATGATCGAGAACGGTCGGCGCGAGACGCGGCTGTCGACCCTCGGGCGGATCGCGGGCGCGCTCGACGTCGATGTCACCCACCTGCTCGCGGCCGATGCGCCGGACGCCCGCTCGGCCCTCGAGATCGAGCTCGACCGGGCCCAGCGCTCGTCGCTGTACGGCTCGCTCGGCCTCCCGGCGGTGCCGGCGAGCAGGGCGCTCCCGCAGGAGACGCTCGAGGCGCTCGTGGGGCTGCACCGGGAGCTCGCGCGGCGCGCGCGGGAGTCGATCGCGACGCCCGAGGAGGCCCGGCGCGCGAACACGGAGCAGCGGCTCATGATGCGCGAGCGCGACAACCACATCCCCGAGATCGAGGAGCTGGCCGAGCGCATGCTCGCCGACGTCGGCCACCGGAGCGGGGCGCTCTCGCACCGCAGCGTCAGCCGCATGGCCGAGGGGCTCGGGTTCGAGCTCATCTACGTGGACGACCTGCCGCGGTCGACGCGCTCGGTCACGGACCTCGGGGAGGGGCGGATCTACCTGCCGCCCGCCTCCATCCCCGGCGGTCACGGTCTCCGCTCGATGGCGTTGCAGGCGATGGCGCATCGCGTCCTCGGCCACGAGGAGCCCGCGAGCTACGCGGACTTCCTGCGGCAGCGGCTGGAGATCAACTACTTCGCCGCGGCCTGCCTCATGCCGCTGACGCAGTCGGTGGAGTTCCTGGCGGAGGCCAAGGCCCGGCGCGACCTCGCGGTCGAGGACTTCCGCGACGCGTTCGGCGTGACGCACGAGGCGGCGGCGCTCCGGCTCACGAACATCAGCACCACCCACCTCGACCTCCGCGTGCACTTCCTGCGGGTGGGCGGCGACGGCGCGGTCTACAAGGCGTACGAGAACGACGGGTTGCCGCTGCCGGTCGACGTGACCGGCGCGGTCGAGGGACAGCCGGTGTGCCGGGAGTGGGCGGCGCGCGGCGCGTTCGACCGCACCAACCGCACGACCGAGTTCCACCAGTACACGGACACTCCGGCGGGCACGTTCTGGTGCTCGACGCAGACGGGATCCACCGCGGAGGGCGAGTACTCGATCTCCTTCGGCGTGCCGTTCGCGCACGCGAAGTGGTTCCGCGGCCGGGAGACGACGGCGCGGAGCGTGTCGCGGTGCCCGGACGAGTCGTGCTGCCGGCGCGCGGATCCCGAGGACGCCGGACGGTGGCGCGACCGCGCGTGGCCGAGCGCGCGGCTGCACGCGCACATCCTCGCGCCGCTGCCGCGCGGATCCTTCCCCGGGGTGGACGATCGCGAGCTGTACGCGTTCCTCGACCGGCACGCGGGGGCCTGACGCCGGGCGCGCGGGCGGCTACCGCGGCGCGACGCCCTCGTCCAGCCGCGGGACGGCGTCGAGCAGCGCCCGGGTGACGGGGTGCGTCGGCCGCGTGAGGACGTCGGCGGCGGATCCGCTCTCCACGACGCGCCCCTCGCTCATCACGTGGACCTCGTCGCTCATGTGCGCCACGACGCCGAGGTCGTGCGAGATGAGGAGGATGCCGAGGCCCAGCCGGCGCTGCAGCTCGTCGAGGAGGTCGAGCACCTGCGCCTGCACGGCGATGTCGAGCGCGGAGACGGGCTCGTCGCAGATGAGGAGGTCGGGGCGGGCCGCCAGGGCGCGCGCGATGGCGACGCGCTGACGCTGGCCGCCGGAGAGCCGCGCGGGGCTGCGGCGGAGGATTGCGGGTTCGAGGCCCACCTGCGCGAGGAGCGTGCAGGGGGTGTCGCGGACGTCCGGTCCGCTCAGGCCGGCGACGTCGAGGGCATCGCGGAGGATCCGGTCGACGCTCCAGCGCGGGTCGAAGGACGCGAGCGGATCCTGGTAGACGGCGCCGACGCGCGCGCGTCGGCCGCGGCGCGCGCGCTCCGGGATGCCGCTCCACGGCTCGCCGTCGAGCGTGACGACGCCCGCGTCCGGCTCCTCGAGGGCGAGCAGCAGGCGGGCGACCGTGGTCTTGCCGGAGCCGGATCCGCCGACGAGGCCGAGCGTTCGCCCGCGGCGCACCTGGAGGGAGACGTCGTCGACGGCCGTGCGGGCTGATCCCGCCGGGCCCCTGTAGGAGCGGCTGAGGCCGGTGGCGCGGAGGACGACGCGGTCGTCCGCGTGCGGCGCTGCGCTCGATTCCGGGGACTCGGCGGCCGCCTCCAGCCGGGCCTCCGACAGCGGGACGCCGCGCGGCACGCCCGTCGGCACGGCGGCCACGAGCGCGCGCGTCCTGCGGTGGGCGGGTGCGCGCAGGATCTGTGCGGTCGGGCCCTCCTCGACGATGCGGCCGTCGTGCATCACGGCGACCCGGTCGGCGAGCCGCGCGACGACCGCGAGGTCGTGGCTGACGAGCAGGGTCGCCTGGCCGCGGGTGCGGAGGTCCGCGAGCAGGTCGATGATGCGCGCCTGCACGGTCGCGTCGAGCGCGGTCGTGGGCTCGTCGGCGACGAGGAGCGGCGGATCGAGCGCGAGGGCGGCCGCGAGCAGCGCCCGCTGCCGCAGCCCGCCCGACAGCTCGCCGGAGCGCTGGTGGACGCGCGCCTCCGGATCCGGCATGCCGACGCGCTCGAGCAGCTCGAGGACGCGCGCCCGTCGGGCGCGCGGGTCCCGCATGCCGTGGACGAGGAGGGCGTCGCCGATCTCGCGGCCGATGGGACGGAGCGGATCGAGCGAGGAGAGGGCGTCCTGCAGCACGAGCCCGACGCCGGATCCCCGGACGCGCCGCCATTCGCGCGGGCCCGCGCCGCGGAGGTCGCGACCGGCGATCTCGAGGGCGTCCGCCTGGACGTCCGCGCCCGGTCCGGCGAGGCCGAGGAGGCTCCTCGCGATCACGCTCTTGCCGGAGCCGGACGTGCCGACGAGCGCGAGGCACTCGCCCGGCGCGATCCGCAGCGAGACGCCGTGGACGACGGGGACGCCGCCGAAGGAGACGCGGAGGTCCTCGACGCGGATGGCGGGCGCGGGCGCATCCTGTCCGGATCCGCCGCTCACGATCCGCGCACCCGTCGCTCGAGCGTGCGGCCGAGCATCGTCGACGCGGTGGCGGTGAGCACGATCATCAGGCCTGGCACGACCGTGAGCCACGGCGCCGAGCCGATGTAGGTGCGGCCCGCCGCGAGCATGGCGCCCCACTCGGGATCCGGCGGCACCGTGCCCAGACCGAGGTAGCTGAGGGAGGACGCCCACACGATCGCCTGGCCCACGCCGAGCGTGCCGAGCACGAGGAGCGGGGCGGCCGTGTTCGGCAGGATGTGGCGCGCCAGCACCACGAGCGGGGGACGGCCGAGCACGGTGGCCGCCTCCACGTACGCCGAGCGGCGCACCGACATGACCCGGCCGCGGATGATGCGCGCGTAGCCGGGCGCGGCCGAGATCCCGACGGCGAGGGTGGCGCTGCCGATGCCGGGTCCGAGGATCACGATGAGAAAGAGCGCGAGCAGCAGGCCCGGGAACGCGAAGACCACCTCGATGACGCGGTTGACGGCGAAGTCGGCCACCCGGCCGAGGAGCGCGGCGGCGAGTCCGAGGACCGCGCCGAGTCCGAGGCCGATGGCCGTCGCGCTGACGCCGATCACGAGGCTCGGGCCGGCGCCGTGCACGACGCGCGTGAGGACGTCGCGGCCGGACTCGTCGGTGCCGAGGAGGTGCCCGGCGCCGGGCGCGCGGAACGCCTCGGCGGGGGCGATGGCGAGCGGGTCGCCGGGCGCGACGAGGCCGGGCGCGAAGGCCGCGGCGAGGAGCAGGACGACCACGATCGCGGCGCCCGTCG
>NZ_JAAVCB010000055.1:0-7442 GCF_014802555.1 Clavibacter sp.
CGGCGGACGGCCCCGCGGCCCGCGCCCCCGCGTGCCCGTCGCGCGGCGGCGCGGTCTCGATGAGGATCTGCGACAGCACGCTCGTGGGCGTCACGCCGTCGAACTCGGCCTCGGGATCCAGCAGCAGGCGGTGCGCGAGCACGGGCTCGGCGAGCGCCTTCACGTCGTCGGGCACCACGTAGTGCCGGCCGTCGGCGGCGGCCCAGGTACGGGACGCGCGCACGAGGGCGAGGGCACCGCGCACGCTCGCGCCCAGCCGCACCTCGGGCGCGGCGCGGGTCGCGTCGACGAGGCGCACCACGTAGTCGGCGACCGCGGGATCCACGTGCACGGTCCCCGCGCGCTCCTGCAGCGCCCGCACGGCCGCCGCCGACGCGACGGGCGCGAGCGTCACGTCGTGCGCGCTCACGGACGCGCCCTGCAGGATCCGCAGCATCGACTCGTGGTCCGGGTACCCGATGGAGGTGCGGAGCAGGAACCGGTCGAGCTGCGCCTCGGGCAGCGCGTAGGTGCCTGCCTGCTCGATCGGGTTCTGCGTGGCGATGACCATGAACGGGTGCCCGACGTCGTACGGCGTGCCGTCGACCGTGACGCGGCCCTCCTCCATCACCTCGAGGAGCGCCGACTGGGTCTTCGGGCTCGCGCGGTTGATCTCGTCGGCCAGCACGATGCTCGCGAACACCGGCCCGCGGTGGAACTCGAACTCGCCCGTGCGCTGGTCGTAGACGCTGACGCCCGTGATGTCGCCGGGCAGCACGTCGGGCGTGAACTGCACGCGGCTGTGCGTGCCGTCGACGGTCTGCGCTATGGCGCGCGCGAGGGACGTCTTGCCGATGCCGGGCACGTCCTCGAGCAGCAGGTGCCCGCCCGTGACCATGGCGGTGAAGGCGAGGCGCACCACGTGGGACTTCCCGAGCAGCACCTGCTCGACGTTGCGCACCAGGCGCGCGAACTCGTCCTGGAAGGCGCGGGCCTCGTCGGCGGTCATCGTCATGGGGGGCGTGCCTCTCGGGTGCGGCCGCGTCGTCCGGCGGGATGGCCGCGGGTTCGGCCGTCATCCGCGGTGGGCGTACGTGTACAGGGTGCCCGAGTTCGCGGTGACCCGCACCTCCAGGATCCGCTCGCCGCCCGCGGGGACCGCGCACGACCCGGCCGCGCCCGAGGACGCGTCGGTCCACGCGCCCTGGCCGCCGCAGCGCCACTCGCTGCGCGCGTACCCGCTGCCGTCGCCGACGCGCGCGCCGCGACCCGCGGCCGGCGGCATCGAGGTCCACGAGAAGGCCGTGACGCCGGCGTCGTCGGTCGCCGAGCGCACGTCGCCCGCGCGCGCGTCGACGGCGGTGCCGGCGGAGACCGGATCCGACCAGCCGCTCGAGCGCTGGCGCCCGTCGCCCGAGTCCTCCACGACGCGCACCTGGATCGTCGCGCCGACGCCCGTGCGCGGCAGCGTGAGCGCCTGGCCCACGCCGATGGGGACGCCGTCGCCCTGCCCGTCGACCCGGTACAGCAGCAGCGCCGACGCGGACGGGTCGCCCGGCCGGTAGCGGGCGTCGGCGAGGACCGCGCGGAAGACGCCGTCGCTCCCGCGGTCCGGGCTCGGCAGGTCGACCGTGACGACGGGCGTCGACGGCGCCGTGCGCGGGATCAGCTGGCCGGCCTCGACGACCGTGCAGCCCTGGCTGTTGGCGGCGAGCACCGCGAAGGCGACCGGCTGATCCGTGGCGAGGCCCGTGAACACGTGGCTGGTCGCGCCGCCGACGTCGACCGCGGGTCCGTGCTCGGCCGACCACGGCGAGACGCCCTCGGTGGGCACGGAGCAGCCGGGCGCGGAGCCGGGGGCGTACGCGGCGACGAGGTAGCGGATCCCGTCGACGCCCTGGCCCTGGAACGCGGGCCAGGACACAGTGACGCGCGTCTCGTCGGCCGGGTCGGCCACGGCGCCGGGCACGCCCGTCGCGGTCGGAGCGCCGCGCGGCGTGCCGGTCGCGGTGGCGGCGAGCCACGCGGATGCGTCCTGCACCTGGGCGCTGTTGCGCGCGGCCACCGCGACGGCGACGGGCACCTCGGCGACGAGCGACGGATCCCGCACCTCGACGCTCGTGGCGTCGGCCGCGACCTGCCGGGTGATGCCGCCCACCCCCACGACGTACTGCGTGACGGGGCTCGACGACGACGGCACCGCCGACGGCTGCCACGAGACGCGGAGCCCGTCGACGAGCGGCTCGATCGCGAGGCCGGCGGGGGCGGCCGGGAGCACGTCCGACCACAGGCCCGAGATCGACACCGGGTCCGAGGTGCCGACCCCGTTGATCGCCACCACCTCCACCTGCACCGAGGCCGCGGGGCCGTTGCCGGGCGTCGGCACGGTGCACGTCGTCGACGGGCAGACGACGGCCGCGGTCGCGGTGCCGCCGCGGAGGACGCGCACCTGGTAGCCCGTGATGGCGGATCCGTTGAAGGCGCCCGGCTCGAACGCGACCGTGAGCGACCGGTCCGCGAAGCCGGACGCGCGGAGGGCCGAGACGGGCCCCGGGCGGTCCTGCACGTGGATCACGACGGTGCCGAACGCGGCCCGCCCCGCGTCGCCCGTCGCGTCGCGCACCTCGTACTGCACGCGCACGTCGCCGGGCTCGGCGTCGGCGGACGCGTTGACGGCGAGGGTGGCGCGGTCGGCCGACGGCGTCACCGTCACTCCGGCAGGGAGGCTCGCGCCGTCGGCGCCGCGGATGGAGGCGACCGTGAGCGGCGTGCCCGGGAACGGGTTGCCCGCCTGGTCGTTGGCGAGCACGTCGATGGACGTGGAGGATCCGCGGGTCACCTCGCCCTCGTCGGTCGCGGGCTCGGCGAGCGGGCGCGTCGACGGCACCACGCGGAGGTCCACGCGGCCCGCCCGCCCGGTCTGCGTGGCGTCGCGGACGCTCACCGGGAACGACGCGGCCTGTCCCGTCGCCGCGGCCTCGTCGGCCGAGATGCGGAGCGTGCCGCCGTCGACCGACGCGCGGAAGCCGGCGGCGACGGCCCCCTCCAGCGCGAAGGCGAGCTGCCCGCGGTCGTCCTGGTACGGGTAGGTGGTGAGGCGGCCGAGGTCGACGTCCTTGGACTGCCCGGGCTCCAGGTCGATGACCGCGCCCGTGAACACGGGCGGCTGGTTCTCGGTGGGCGTGACCGTGATGGGGAGCACGAGCGCGGCCGTGCGCCCGCCGTCGGCGCCGGATCCGGATCCGTCGGTCACCGTGAACGAGATCGCCGCCGGCCCGAAGTACCCCGGCTCGCTCCGGTACGCGACGGTGTCCTCGTCCACGAGCTCCACGGGTCCG
The DNA here is from genome assembly GCF_014802555.1 of Clavibacter sp. Classification (NCBI taxonomy): domain Bacteria; kingdom Bacillati; phylum Actinomycetota; class Actinomycetes; order Micrococcales; family Microbacteriaceae; genus Clavibacter; species Clavibacter sp. The sequence continues at coordinate 3,318 of NZ_JAAVCB010000055.1, forward strand.
TCGGCGTGCGTCGCCTGGGGCGAGTTCGGGTCGGCGATGCGCACGGCCCGGCCGCCCGCGGCGACCACCTGCTGGTCGAGCTCGACCACGAGCCGCTCGCCGCTCGCCACGGTCGGGCGCGGCACGCCCACGCGCAGCTGCGGCAGCGTGTCCTCGAAGCCGGGCACCCAGACGAAGGCCGTCGCCGAGATCGAGGGGTCGTCCGGCTGCGCCACCGTGAACGGGACGATCCGGCGCTCGTCGCCGACCTCGACGCGGATCCGCCCGTCGGCCGTCACGCGCGCCACGTCCTCGTAGCCCGCGCCGACCGCGAGCACGAGCGACGACGCGTCGCCCTCCGCGGAGAAGACGCTGCGCATCACGTCCACGTCGACGCTCGACCGGTCGAGCACGTCGGAGAGCTGCAGCACCGTGTCGCGCGCGATGGGCCGGGTGGGCGGCGCGGCGGGATCCACGATCACGGTGAGGAACGCCTCGTCGCTCCCGCCGCGCGCGTTGCGCACGCCGTAGACGAAGCCGTAGCGCCCGGCCTGCTCGGGCGCGACGACGCGGACGGTGTCGCCGTCGAGGCCCGCGACGAGCCCCTCGGCCTGCGGCTGCACCGACACGAGCTCGAGCGCGCCGCCGTCGGGATCCGTGTCGTTCGCGAGCACCTGCACGCGCAGCACGCGGCCGGGCCGCACGGTCACGGTGTCGGCGGTCGCGACGGGGTTCCTGGCGCCCTCGACGCGCGTGCTGATGCCCACGCGGATCGTGCCGGTCGCCCGGGCGCCGAGCCCGTCGACCACGGCGTACGCGAACGCGTCGGTGCCGGTGGAGTAGTCGCCCGCCTGGTAGTCGATCCAGTCCGGCCCGACCTCGATGACCTGCCCCTTCTCCGGCCCGCTGTCCTGCCCGAGCAGCCGCACGGAGTCGCCGTCGGGGTCGATGCCGGTGAGCGGCACCGGGATCCGCACGGTCTCCCCCGCGAGCACGCGCGCCGTGAGCGGGCGCGGCACGGGCGCCGCGTTGGTCGCGACGTCGGCCTCGCGCACGGACACGGTGAGGGTCGCGGTCGCCCACTGCCCGTCGGGCGCGACCGCGCGGTAGACGGCCGTGTAGTCGCCCGTGCGGTCGGGCGCGAGGTAGCGGAGGCGGTCCTCGCTCGCGAAGAGGAGGCCGGCGCCCTCGGGCAGCGGATCCACGAGCACGGGGTCGAGGCGCAGCGCGTCGCCGTCGGGCTGCTCGTCGTTGGCGAGCACCGGGATGTCCACGGCGTCGCCCACGCGCACGGCGACGCGGTCGTCGGTCGCGACGGGCGGCTGGCGGACGGCCGGCTCGGGCACCTCGATCACGGTGATCACGCCGGTCGCCTCGGCCACGCCGTTGCTCACGCGGTACGCGACGTCCACGGGTCCGTCGAGCGGCCGCGTCAGGCTGATCCGCACGAGCCGCTGCCCGACGACCTCCGCGCGCACGCCCACGGCGTCGTCGGGCGATGTCGCGTCGGTGATCACGAGCACGCCGCCCGCGGGGTCGAAGTCGGCCTGGAGCACGTCCACGTCCTGCGCCTGGAGCGCGCGCACGAACACGGTGTGCGGCACGGTCACGGGCCGTCCGTCGGACTCGACGGCCCCGCGCACCTCGACGCGCACGACGCCCGTGGCCGTGGTCCGCCCGTCGGTCACCGTGTACTCGAGCAGGTGCGTGCCGGCCTGGCCGCCCTGCAGGCGGAAGGTGCCGGCCTCGAGGTCGGGCGTGATCTGCACGCCGGCCCGCGCGGGGACGGCCGCCAGCCGGATCGCGCCGCTCCCGCCGCGCGCGTGCGTCAGCGGCTCCACCGTGATCTCGCGCCCGAGCGACGCCTGCACGACGAAGCCCTCGGCCACGAGCGGCACGTCCCCTTCGCGGCGCACGGTGACGACCAGCTCCCCGGATCCCTCCTCGCGCCCGTCGGACACCTGCAGCGCGACCGTGCGCGTGTCGCCGCCGGCCCCCGCGTCCGTGTAGACGACGCGCCCCTCGGGCTTCCAGCTGACGGCGTCGGGCGCGGCGACGCTCGCGCGCGTGAGGTACACGGGATCCCCGTCGGGGTCGTACCACCCGCCCAGCACGTCGGTCTGCAGCCGGTCGCCCTCGGCCACGGATCCGGTCGCCGGCCGCACCTGCACGGGCGGCGCGTTCTCGTCGGGCGCGCGCACGGCGACCCGCACGTCCGCCGTCGCCGTGCCTCCGCGCCCGTCGCTCACGACGTACGAGAACCGCACCGTGCCGGACGCGCGCGCGGCGAGCGCGAGCTGGAGGCCCTGGCCGTCGTCCACGACGTCGACCGCGCCGACCTCGGCGTCCACGGGTGTGACGGAGTCGATCACGAGCACGTCGCCGTTCGGGTCGTGGTCGTTGAGCAGCACGGGCAGCGCGGTGGTGCGGCCGGGCCGCGCCCCGAGGTCGTCGTCGACCGCGACGGGCGGCTGCTGCACGCGGTCGGTCTCGGGCGGGGTGTCCGCGGTGTTCTGCTCGACGACGGTGTCGGAGCGGTCGCGGTCGATGAGGTCCGACCAGTTGTCGATGCGGCCCGCGTCGCGCTGCACGGCCCAGGCGGTGCCGCCGCGCGTGTCGTTGAGCACGACGCGCGCGCCGTCGACGACGAAGCGCAGGGACGCCTGCTGCGGCATGGATCCGAGGTCGCCGGTCGCGCCCGCCGCCGTGCGCCGCGCGTCCTGGTCGACCTCGCCCGCACCCGGGAGCACGGCGGGGGCCAGGCACCGCTGCCAGCCGGATCCGTCGGTCCAGCCCGCGTACTCGCAGCCGGCCACGCGGACGGGGCGCGCGGGCTCGCCGCGCGCGTCGCCGGAGACGACGACCGGCTCGCCGCCCGCGACGGGCACGTCGACGAGTCCGCCCGAGTGCGCGACGAGCACGCCGCTCCCGTCCGAGGAGGCGCGCTGGAGGGCGACGCGCGCGTCCGCGGCCACGGATCCGGCGAGGTCGACCGTGCGCCCGTCGACGAGGAGGGCGCGCGCGTCGGCGTCGTAGAGCGCCCAGTGGTCGCCGACGGAGGCGAGCGCGAGCCGCTGCCCGGCGGGTCGGCCGGAATCCCCCGCCTGGACGGTCTCGCCCGCGAGCGCGGCCGCGGGGTCGGCGAGGGCGTCGGCCGCCTCGTCCACGGGCGCGCCGACGGGCCCGACGTCCACGGTCTCGCTCACCGTGTCCTCGGTGGCGGCCTGGATACGCGACAGCGCGCCCGTCGCGGCCGAGTACACGAGGAGCGTCCCGTCGTCGCCCATCGACGCGACGGCGTCGGTCCCGAGGAGGAGCGCGGGCGCGCTCGCGGCGTCGAACGCGGAGAGGCCCGCCACCGGCACGAGCCACAGCTGGCCGGTCGCCGGCACGAGGATCGCGGCGCGGGATCCCGCGAGCATGACCTCGGCGCCCGCGGGCAGCGGCGCCGTGTCGACCACCGCGCTCGTCGCGTCGTCGACCACGTCGAGGCGCGAACTGCCGCGGTCGGCGAGCAGCACGGTGGATCCGGCCTGCAGCACGTCGATGTCCTCGCTGCGGGAGTCGACGACGCTGTCGAGCTCGAGCACGGACGTGTTGGCGCGGCCGATGGCCTGCTGCGCCGAGTTGACGACCCACACGGATCCGTCGTCGAGGTCGACCCGCTGCGCCTGGTAGCCGTCCGACACGAGCGCGAAGCCCGTGAGGAGGGCGAGCACGACGGCCCCGCCGGTGACGGTCGTCGCGGCCTGGCGGTGGCGGCGGATCCACTCGCGGATCATCGCGGCAGCTCCGCGCACTTCTCGGTCGACGCGTCCCCGGCGACGCCGTCGCGCGTGACGGTGACGCGGATGCAGGCGCGCTCGCCCGCGGCGCCGCCCGCCCCGCCGGCGCCGGCCGTCACGCGGAAGGTCGTGTCGCGCTGCGTGCTCGGCAGGCCGCCGTCGCGGACCACCTGGTAGGCGTCGTCGGCGCCGAGACCGGGGTCGCTCCAGGAGAACAGCACGCCGTCGGCCGCCGCGGACGCCCGGATCTCGTCCACCACCGGGATGTCGCGCGCCGCGGTGCCGGTGCCCGACCCGCCGAGCAGCATGCCGACGATCACGCTCGCGACGACCGCGCCGGCCGCCGCCGCCGCGATCGCGA
>NZ_JAAVCB010000056.1:0-5707 GCF_014802555.1 Clavibacter sp.
CATCGGGAGGCCGTGTTAACGCAGAAAGGCCCGCCGCACGATGTGCGACGGGCCTCCCCGTTCGTTCTCAAGTTAAGTCCGGCGGTGTCCTACTCTCCCACAGGGTCCCCCCTGCAGTACCATCGGCGCTGAGAGTCTTAGCTTCCGGGTTCGGAATGTGACCGGGCGTTTCCCTCTCGCTATGGCCGCCGAAACACCTCATACACACCCCACAGGGCATGCAATATGTGATGAATCGACCAGTCAAGCTGGTTGTTCAATTAGCACCCGACCGTATATCGGGAACCACATAGTGGACGCAAGCAAAATGTTTTCAAGATATCGGCTTATTAGTACAGGTTAGCTCCACGAGTCTTTAGTCCTCGCTTCCACATCCTGCCTATCAACCCGGTAGTCTAGCCGGGAGCCTTCACCCTAAAAGGGATGGAAATCTCATCTCGAAGCCGGCTTCCCGCTTAGATGCTTTCAGCGGTTATCCGTTCCGAACGTAGCTAATCAGCGGTGCTCCTGGCGGAACAACTGACACACCAGAGGTTCGTCCATCCCGGTCCTCTCGTACTAGGGATAGATCTTCTCAAATTTCCTACGCGCGCAGCGGATAGGGACCGAACTGTCTCACGACGTTCTAAACCCAGCTCGCGTACCGCTTTAATGGGCGAACAGCCCAACCCTTGGGACCTACTCCAGCCCCAGGATGCGACGAGCCGACATCGAGGTGCCAAACCATGCCGTCGATATGGACTCTTGGGCAAGATCAGCCTGTTATCCCCGAGGTACCTTTTATCCGTTGAGCGACAGCGCTTCCACGAGCCACTGCCGGATCACTAGTCCCGACTTTCGTCCCTGCTCGACTTGCCAGTCTCACAGTCAAGCTCCCTTGTGCACTTACACTCGACACCTGATTACCAACCAGGTTGAGGGAACCTTTGGGCGCCTCCGTTACTTTTTAGGAGGCAACCGCCCCAGTTAAACTACCCACCAGGCACTGTCCCTGAACCGGATTACGGTTCAAAGTTAGATATCCAGAGTGACCAGAGTGGTATTTCAACAATGACTCCACCCGAACTAGCGTCCGAGCTTCACAGTCTCCCACCTATCCTACACAAGCCACACCAAACACCAATACCAAGCTGTAGTAAAGGTCACGGGGTCTTTCCGTCCTGCTGCGCGTAACGAGCATCTTTACTCGTAGTGCAATTTCGCCGAGTTCGCGGTTGAGACAGCTGGGAAGTCGTTACGCCATTCGTGCAGGTCGGAACTTACCCGACAAGGAATTTCGCTACCTTAGGATGGTTATAGTTACCACCGCCGTTTACTGGGGCTTAAATTCTCAGCTTCGCACTTGCGTGCTAACCGTTCCTCTTAACCTTCCAGCACCGGGCAGGCGTCAGTCCGTATACATCGTCTTGCGACTTAGCGCGGACCTGTGTTTTTAGTAAACAGTCGCTTCCCACTGGTCTCTGCGGCCTTCAAACGCTTCAGGAGTAAATCCCTACACGCCTCAGGCCCCCCTTCTCCCGAAGTTACGGGGGCATTTTGCCGAGTTCCTTAACCACGATTCTCTCGATCTCCTTAGTATTCTCTACCTGACCACCTGAGTCGGTTTGGGGTACGGGCGATTGGAACCTCGCGTCGATGCTTTTCTTGGCAGCATAGGATCACTGATTTCGTCCGTGAGGACTACCCATCGGGTCTCAGGCTACATAGAAGACGGATTTGCCTATCTTCTGCCCTACATCCTTAGACCGGGACAACCATCGCCCGGCTCAGCTACCTTCCTGCGTCACACCTGTTAATACGCTAAACGCCCCAGCGTAGGGTCGTGTGCTAGGCCAAGACCGTCACCCCGAAGGGATCGAATCAAGGATTCAGACACTTAGCATTACTGGATTGTCTTGGGCGGTTCTTCATCGGTACGGGAATATCAACCCGTTGTCCATCGACTACGCCTGTCGGCCTCGCCTTAGGTCCCGACTTACCCAGGGCGGATTAGCCTGGCCCTGGAACCCTTGGTCTTTCGGAGGACGGGTTTCTCACCCGTCTTTCGCTACTCATGCCTGCATTCTCACTCGTGTGGCCTCCACGGCTGGTTCACACCGCCGCTTCGCTGGCCACACGACGCTCTCCTACCCATCCATACGGCTGGACCACGAAGGCCTGCCTATAATATAAATGCCACAACTTCGGTGGCGTGCTTGAGCCCCGTTACATTGTCGGCGCGGAATCACTTGACCAGTGAGCTATTACGCACTCTTTCAAGGGTGGCTGCTTCTAAGCCAACCTCCTGGTTGTCTATGCAACTCCACATCCTTTCCCACTTAGCACGCGCTTAGGGACCTTAGATGGTGGTCTGGGTTGTTTCCCTCTCGACGATGAAGCTTATCCCCCACCGTCTCACTGCTGCGCTCTCACTTACCGGCATTCGGAGTTTGGCTGAAGTCAGTAACCTTTTGGGGCCCATCGTCCATCCAGTAGCTCTACCTCCGGCAAGAAACACGCAACGCTGCACCTAAATGCATTTCGGAGAGAACCAGCTATCACGAAGTTTGATTGGCCTTTCACCCCTATCCACAGCTCATCCCCTCCATTTTCAACTGAAGTGGGTTCGGTCCTCCACGACGTCTTACCGTCGCTTCAACCTGGCCATGGATAGATCACTTCGCTTCGGGTCTAGAACATGCGACTCATACGCCCTATTAAGACTCGCTTTCGCTACGGCTGCCCCACACGGGTTAACCTCGCCACATATCACTAACTCGCAGGCTCATTCTTCAAAAGGCACGCTGTCACACGAACAAGGGTGCTCCAACGGTTTGTAAGCAAACGGTTTCAGGTACTATTTCACTCCCCTCCCGGGGTACTTTTCACCTTTCCCTCACGGTACTTGTCCGCTATCGGTCATCTGGGAGTATTTAGGCTTATCAGGTGGTCCTGACAGATTCACACGGGATTTCTCGGGCCCCGTGCTACTTGGGATACTCTCCGGACAGGCGACGACATTTCGACTACGGGGTTCGCACCCTCTATGACTGGCCTTTCAAGACCATTCGTCTATATCGCGCTCATTGCCCTCACAGCTCGGTAGAACTGTACGGAAAGTCCCGCAACCCCGACCATGCAACTCCTACCGGATATCACACATGATCGGTTTGGCCTCTTCCGGTTTCGCTCGCCACTACTAACGGAATCGCTTTTGCTTTCTCTTCCTGTGGGTACTGAGATGTTTCACTTCCCCACGTTCCCTCTACCCGCCCTATATATTCAGGCGGGAGTCACCAGGTCGCCCAAACGGCCTGGCGGGGTTTCCCCATTCGGAGATCCTCGGATCAAAGCTCTATTATCAGCTCCCCGAGGCTTATCGCAGATTTATACGTCCTTCTTCGGCTCCAGATGCCAAGGCATCCACCGTTTGCTCTTAGAATCTTGAAATCACATGAGATTGAATCGTTTCGCCTCCCCTAGAGGAGACAGAATTGACCAATGATCTATAAATAGATCTTTGTGATCCACCGGGTAAACCGGTGAATCTAAGATGCTCGCGTCCACTGTGTAGTTCTCAATATACGGGCGGTACCCCACCACCATCCACTCAAGGGACGACGGAAAGGGTCCGACAAGAAACCAGACACACCAAAAGGTGCGGCCCGGTCCCTCAGGACCCAACAGCGTGCAACATGCCCTCGACACACCAGACCATTTTCCCACCCCACAAGGAGGCGTACTAGCAGCCCGGCACATCAGCCGGCATCAATGTCAATGTTCCACCCATGAGCGCCACCGCCAGAACATACGCCTGACGCGTGACTTGGCACCCGTGATCTCCCTGTATACAGAGGAGAGGTGCACATGCTCCTTAGAAAGGAGGTGATCCAGCCGCACCTTCCGGTACGGCTACCTTGTTACGACTTAGTCCTAATCACCGATCCCACCTTCGACAGCTCCTCCCTTGCGGTTAGGCCACTGGCTTCGGGTGTTACCGACTTTCATGACTTGACGGGCGGTGTGTACAAGGCCCGGGAACGTATTCACCGCAGCGTTGCTGATCTGCGATTACTAGCGACTCCGACTTCATGAGGTCGAGTTGCAGACCTCAATCCGAACTGAGACCGGCTTTTTGGGATTCGCTCCACCTTACGGTATCGCAGCCCTTTGTACCGGCCATTGTAGCATGCGTGAAGCCCAAGACATAAGGGGCATGATGATTTGACGTCATCCCCACCTTCCTCCGAGTTGGCCCCGGCAGTCTCCTATGAGTTCCCACCATTACGTGCTGGCAACATAGAACGAGGGTTGCGCTCGTTGCGGGACTTAACCCAACATCTCACGACACGAGCTGACGACAACCATGCACCACCTGTATACCGACCTTGCGGGGCGCACATCTCTGCACGTTTCCGGTATATGTCAAGCCTTGGTAAGGTTCTTCGCGTTGCATCGAATTAATCCGCATGCTCCGCCGCTTGTGCGGGCCCCCGTCAATTCCTTTGAGTTTTAGCCTTGCGGCCGTACTCCCCAGGCGGGGAACTTAATGCGTTAGCTGCGACACGGAGACCGTGGAATGGTCCCCACATCTAGTTCCCAACGTTTACGGCATGGACTACCAGGGTATCTAATCCTGTTCGCTCCCCATGCTTTCGCTCCTCAGCGTCAGTTACGGCCCAGAGATCTGCCTTCGCCATCGGTGTTCCTCCTGATATCTGCGCATTCCACCGCTACACCAGGAATTCCAATCTCCCCTACCGCACTCTAGTCTGCCCGTACCCACTGCAGACCCGAGGTTGAGCCTCGGGATTTCACAGCAGACGCGACAAACCGCCTACGAGCTCTTTACGCCCAATAATTCCGGACAACGCTTGCACCCTACGTATTACCGCGGCTGCTGGCACGTAGTTAGCCGGTGCTTTTTCTGCAGGTACCGTCACTTTCGCTTCTTCCCTACTAAAAGAGGTTTACAACCCGAAGGCCGTCATCCCTCACGCGGCGTTGCTGCATCAGGCTTTCGCCCATTGTGCAATATTCCCCACTGCTGCCTCCCGTAGGAGTCTGGGCCGTGTCTCAGTCCCAGTGTGGCCGGTCACCCTCTCAGGCCGGCTACCCGTCGTAGGCTTGGTGAGCCATTACCTCACCAACAACCTGATAGGCCGCGAGTCCATCCCCAACCGAAATTCTTTCCACGACCAGACCATGCGGCCAATCGTCATATCCGGTATTAGCTACCATTTCTAGCAGTTATCCCAGAGTCGGGGGCAGGTTACTCACGTGTTACTCACCCGTTCGCCACTGATCCGCCAGAGCAAGCTCTGACATCACCGTTCGACTTGCATGTGTTAAGCACGCCGCCAGCGTTCGTCCTGAGCCAGGATCAAACTCTCCATAAATGCTTAAACGCACGACCACCCGAAAGCAGCCGGCACATCTAAAGCCAGACGTGAACGGGAATCGAACACGAACCAGCAAGTTTGAAACCGACAGAACAAATCATTACTGACTTGCTTGTTTGTTTAAATGTATTCCAAAGGAATCCGAAACGAGCATCCGAAGGACACCCGCAACGGGTATTTGGCATTTGACATTGTGCACGCTGTTGAGTTCTCAAGGAACGGACGCTCCCGACACCGACCATCACAGCCAGCCATCGGAGCTCACACTCCACCGCTCCCCGTGGGAGTGATCCAGACCACACAGGCCCAGCACTCACGTCGGAAGC
>NZ_JAAVCB010000057.1:0-12514 GCF_014802555.1 Clavibacter sp.
ACCGCGCCGACGCGCTTGACCCCTTCATCGAGCACTACAACACTGAACGAATCCACTCAAGCCACGGGCTCACGCCCGCGGCCCGAGTGTCACCAACGTCATGACCCAGTACATCTAGCAGCAGCTCGACGACAGGCGTCTGGAGCGCCGACTCCAGTTCGACGGCGACCGCGCGGAACACCGCGGGCAAGGCCGCAGCCACCTGCCGCCCCCACTCCAGGAACGCCTCCCCGTCGAGGCCGGCCTCACGACCGACAGCAGCCCATTGGAATGCCCCCATGTCCCCCACTCCGTAGGAGTCGACTAGTCGCGATGCCATGTGAGTCCCTTCGATCGCGGAGAGCACGTCGTCCGACCGGCTCCCGGCGGGAGAGACGTAGGGAAGGTACGAGGAGGCATCGTAGATCGGAGCTAGATCGAATCCCGTCGGCCAACGCCTCAAGGAGTAGTTCTTTCCGTGAGCATCTGTGTTGAGCACCATCCACGAGAACAGCAGGTACTTCATGAACCGCTCCTTGGCTGGGGCCCGAACCTCGTGCTCATCGATTCGATCCAGCAGCTCGAGGATCGTGCGCACGCTGGGCCCACCGCGCTCCTCGAACTTTCGGAAAGCGGGAAGACCAAGCGCCTGCACGAGATCCTCTTGGTGGATGCGCGTGACGAATCCGCGCTCGTCTGCGCGCCGGTCGAATCTGGCGACGACGAGTGAGTGCTGATCAGTGAACGAGCTGATCTCCGTCGATGCCGCGCTCAACCCCAGCACCGCGGCAGAGGTCATGGTCACGTGTTCGACGATCTCGGCGTCCACCAGATTTCGAACCCGGGGCTTGAAGATGTGCGTGGACGGCTGCACGCCTGTCGGCTCGTGACATCTGCCGTCGGACCATGCCAACGCGAATTTGCCTTGCGCGCCGGCAAGCGAGAACTGACCCGGTCGAGCCGGAGCCCCGTCTCCTTCGCCTACGTCCCTGTCCTCTCGGATCGCTCGAATGCGGTCTGCGATCTGGGCTTCCGTCAGCGCCTCCAAGGAGCCTTCCATTCTCGCCGGATGCCCTTCGGGATGGAATTCCAGTGCGCCCGCCACGTCAGCCCCATGGGAGCTGAGGAGGTGGAACGGCTCTACGGACCCGGAGTCGTTCTCTCGTGACCACGATCTTCGAACCGCGTCGTCCTCAGGAAGCAGGTTGTCCAAGAAGCGCAGGACCGGTGCTCCCGTGTGCACGCGGCGCAGCGTCGGCAACGACAGCGAGATCGACGGGCCTCCGGTGGCGAACCATTCAGCCTCGTAGACCAGGCGATATCGCAGGGGCGCAGTCCTCTCCAGCTTCGCCGCCAGTCGCCCGTAGAGGAATACATCAAGCACTCGCGTGCTCATGAGCGATGCTGCTGCTTGGACGGAGGCGGGGGCGCCATCGGGTCCCGGGCGAGCGCCGCGCCTTGCTGTCCGATCTTCTCGACCATCACCCTCACATCACGATTCCGACGGAGCACCGCCTCGGCGGCACGTGAGCCCGATGTTCCGATGTCGGATGCGGGCTCCTGGCCGACTCTGGCCATCAACGCGCTCATGAAGTCGTCGTTCACGGCCGGTACGCGGGCAGCTCGGGCCGCTTCCGGACTCACGTCCCCCGACACCTTCGTCTCGATCTCTAGCCGAAGGTCGAGCTCCCTGAGCACGCGCATTACCTTGGACAGCGCCGCGTCGCCCTTCGCGGTCTCGAATCGCGTGAGCCACTGCCTCGTCACCCCTGCCCGACGAGCGAGCTCCTCTTGTGAGAAGCCGAGATCCTGCCTCTGCTGGCGTGCCACATTCCCTAGGTCCTCTGGCCATCTCGCGAGCATGGAGCCTCCTCAGCAGCACACGATGTTGTGGTACGCAGATGTTACATGACTTCATGGAACACTGGCGTAACACGTAAGGCTGCAACGCTGCCGTCACATCACCGGCCTACTCCGGCGCCATCCGGCGCGACCAGCCCCTCCATCACGTCGAGGAACGCGCCCCAGCCCTGCATCGTCATCTCGCGCTGCTCGGGCGTGAACTCGCCCGCGCGCTGCGTCATGGTCATGCGCGTGGCGCCGCCCGCGACCTCCTCGAGGTCGACCGTGAGCGGCTCGCCCGCGGGCTGGTCGGGCCGGTCGGTCATGGTCATCGCGATGCGCGACGGCCGGTCGAGCTCGACGTACTCCCCCGCCCAGTCGATGGATCCGCCGTCGGGCAGCCGCATCACCGCGCTCCACGCGCCGCCCACGCGCACGTCCATGCGCAGGGTGTCGAGCGGCACGTCGACCGCGGCGGTGCCGAACCAGGTGGAGAAGTCCGCCGGCGAGGTCCACGCGTCGAAGACGCGCTCCCGCGAGGCGGCGAACGTGCGGGTGATGACGATGGGCTCGCTCACGGCGACCTCCGATGACGCGGGGCGGACGGGATCCGCGGCGGGTAGGCGACGCGGACGGGCCGCCGCCTCCGTGAGGGAGACGACGGCCCTGCCGTGATCCGACCAACCCGGGACCGCGTTGTCAACGGGTCGTGCGCCGGCCGGACGGCCGGGTCAGCTCCCGGATCCGTCCCGCGCGTCGCTCGACGGCACGGCGATCCGCGATGCCTCGTCGGCCGCGTCCGGCCCGGTCGCCTGCGCCGGGCTCGTGCCGCCGCGGACGTCCGCGCGCTGCTCCGCCTCCAGCCGCTCGGCCTCCTCGCCGCCCACCGCCTCGCCGCGGGCGACGAGCCCGGCGACGTCCGACAGCGGGATCTGCTTGAGCACGAGCGAGAGCACGAAGGCGATCCCGATGAACGGCACGAGGTACCAGAACACGGGCGCCAGCGCGTCGGCGTACGCGTCCACGATCCCGTCGCGCACGGCGTCCGGCAGCTGGTTGAGCGCCTGCGGGTCGATGCTGCTGGCCGAGGCCGCCGCGTCGCCCGGCGCCGCGCCCGCCCCGGCGAAGACGGTCGTGAGGTTCTCGGTGAGCCGGGTCGTGAACAGCGTGCCGAACACGGCCGTGCCGAGCGCGGCGCCCACCTCGCGGAAGTAGTTGTTCGTGCTGGTCGCCGTGCCGATCTGCGCGGCGGGCACCGCGTTCTGCACGACGAGCACCACCACCTGCATGATCAGGCCGAGGCCCAGCCCGAAGATGAAGAGGAACACGCAGATCAGCCAGACGGGCGTCTCGGCCGTGAGCGAGGTCATCAGCACGAGCGCCAGCATCGTGAGGAGCGTCCCGACGATCGGGAAGATCCGGTACCTGCCGGTGCGGCTGATGAGGATGCCCGACGTGATCGACATGCCGATGAGGCCCACCATCATCGGCAGGAGCAGCAGCCCCGAGACCGCGGCCGAGGTGCCGGTGGACATCTGCAGGAACGTCGGCACGAAGCCGATCGCCGCGAACATGCCGATGCCGAGCGCGAGGCCGATGGCCGTGGCGTTCACGAACACGGGGTTCCGGAAGAGGCTCAGCGGGATCACCGGGTCGTCCGCCCGCGACTCCGTGAACACGAACAGCGACGCCGCGACCACGAGGCCGAGGCCCCACGCCCAGGTGGCGAGCGATCCCCAGCCGTAGGCCTTGTCGCCGCCGAAGTCGGTGAAGAAGATGAGGCACGTCGTCGCCATCGAGAGCAGCACGACGCCCACCACGTCGATCCGCTTCGTCGCCCTCTTGCTCGGCAGCGTGAGCGTGATGAACGCCACGACGAAGGCCGCGATCCCGATGGGGATGTTGATGTAGAACGCCCACTGCCAGGTGAGGTGGTCGACGAAGAAGCCGCCGAGCAGCGGTCCGCCGACGGCCGAGAGGCCGAAGATGCCGCCGAGCGGGCCGAGGTACTTGCCGCGCTGGTTGGCCGGCACGATGTCGGCGATGATCGACTGCGACAGGATCATGAGCCCGCCGCCGCCGAGGCCCTGCGCCGCGCGGAAGACCACGAACGACCAGAAGTCGCCCGCGAACGCGCAGCCGACCGAGGCGAGCGTGAAGATCGCGATGGCGGCGAGAAAGAGGTTCCGCCGGCCGAGCACGTCGCCGAACTTGCCGTAGATGGGCATGACGATCGTGGTGGCGAGCAGGTACGCGGTGGTGATCCAGACCTGGTGGTCGACGCCGCCGAGCTCGCCGACGATGGTCGGCATCGCGGTGGAGACGATGGTCTGGTCGAGGCTCGACAGGAGCATGCCGGCGATGAGCGCCGAGAAGATGATCCAGATGCGCCGCTGCGTGAGCAGGAGGGGCGCCGGGGCGGTGGCGGTGGTGCTCATGGGTTCCGTGGGGTCCGTTCGGTGTGGCGGGTGCGGGAGGTCGTGGCGGTGGGGGGATGCGCGATCTCGCGGAGCGCGTCGAGGCGCCGCCGCAGGATGAGCGGGATGGGGTCGACGTTGTCGGGGGCGAGGAACTCGCGCGCGCTCGAGCGGCCGAGGGCGCCCATGGCCTGGACGACGACGGACGCGCGGAGGTCGCCGGGCGGCAGCCCCTCGCGGCGCTCGACGAGGAGCACGTCCTTCGCCTCGTCCTCCATGGCGGCCTCGAGCGCGCGCACGAGGAGGCCCGGCTCGCGGCGGAAGGCCGCGTGCATGTCGTGCATGGAGGTGCCGTCGGTGTCGAGGCGGGCCCAGCGCTCAAGGCACAGGTCGGCGAGGTCGTCGAGGAGGGTGGGCGAGAGCGCCGGATCCTCCGGGTCGCCCGCCGCGACGAACGCCTCCTCGAGGTCGGCGGTGTCGACGCGGGCGGAGCGCCCGAAGAGCGCGTCCTCCTTGGAGGCGAAGTAGTTGAAGAACGTGCGCCGGGAGACGCCGGCCTGCTCGCAGACCTCCTCGACGGTGAACCCGGCGAGGCCCCGCTCGGCCGTGAGGCGGCGGGCCAGGGTCGTGAGGCGCGCCGAGGTCTCCACCCGGCGGCGCTCGCGGAGCCCCGTTGCACTTGTCGACATGAAGTGCATCATTGCACTCCGGGACATTGAGTGCAACATGCAGCCCCGCCGCCCCCGTCGGGCCGGCGGAGCGCGGATCAGATGCGGAAGCCCTCCGGCCAGCCGTGCGCCTCGAGGTAGGCGCGCACGCGCTCGACGTCGGCGTCCGAGGGCATCTCGGAGGTGACGCCCGCGATGGCGTCGGCGACGTCGAGCCGGCTGGCGGGCAGCCCGCCCTCGGACGCGAGCCGGGCGCTCACCTCCCGCACCTCCTCGTCGCTGAGGCGGCGGCGCAGCAGCGCGAGCAGCGGCACGAAGTCCTGCTCGGGGAGGCCGGCGGGGTAGCCGGCGCGCAGCCACGCGACGATGCGGGAGACGAGGCCCGTGCGCTCGGTCGCGCGCGCGTGGGCGGCATCCGGCTCGTGCAGGTCCTCGGGGGATCCGAGCGGCCAGCCCGCGGCCGCCAGGCGGGCCGAGACGCGCACCAGGTCCTCGGGCATCGCCGGGCCGAGCAGCATCGCCTCGACGCGCTCGCGGAGCCGGCTCCTGCCGATCTCCTCGCCGGCCGCGTCCGCCGCGACCGCGTCGTCGACGAGCTGGTCGACCACCTGCTCGAGCTCCTCGGCGGTGAGGCTGCGGCGGAGGATCCCGAGCAGCGGCACGTAGTCCTGGTCCGGCACGCCGGATGGGTATCCGGCCCGCAGCCAGCCGACGACGCGCTGGACGATGCCGCGGTCGGGCCGGTCGGGGACGGCCGCGCCGGTCGGGCCGTCGCGGGGCCCGCCGACCTCGGATGCGCTGTCGGTCATGGTCAGCCCTTCGAGGTGAAGGTCGGGATGACGTGCTCGAAGCTCACCGACTGGCCGAGGCCCGTCGCGATGATGAGCGTGAGGCCCGCGATCACGGCGAGGACGACGACCGCGTAGCAGAGGGCGCCCGCCACCTGGAGGACGATCGGCGGCGTGCGACGCGAGGAGTCGGATCCGGCGACGCGGCCGCTGGTGTCGGGGCTGGCCAGCGCGAACGACCGGACGCCGAGCGCGAAGAGGGCGGGTAGGCCCGCGCCGAGGAGGAGGGCGACGAGGGCGACCTGACCGACCGCGGAGAAGAAGAGGGGGAGCATGGCGGGATCCTTCAGACGTCGGCGGGCTGGGCGGCGGGGCGGGCGGACTTCTCGTCGGACCACTCGTCGTTGACGTTGTGCGCGCCGACGTCGTCCTTGCGCGAGCGGACGTAGACGGTGATCGCGACGGCGACGAGCACGAGCGTCATCGCGATGCCGCCCGCCGCCCCGCCGATGAGGTGGCCGAGCCACCACATGACCGCGCCGACGAGCGCGGCGGCCGGGAGGGTGATGATCCACGCCACGACCATGCGCAGCGCCACGCGCCAGCGCACCTGCGCGCCGGGGCGGCCGACGCCGGAGCCAAGGATGGAACCGGTGGCCACGTGCGTGGTGGAGAGGGCGAAGCCGAGGTGGCTGGAGGCCAGGATGACCGCGGCCGAGGAGCTCTCGGCCGCCATGCCCTGGTGCGTGTCGATCTCGACGAGGCCCTTGCCGACCGTGCGGATGATGCGCCAGCCGCCGATGTAGGTGCCGAGCGAGATGGCGAGCGCGCAGCTGATCTTCACCCAGAACGGCACCGACTCGGTGTCGGTCCAGCCGCCCGCCGCGATGAGCGCGAGCGTGATGACGCCCATGGTCTTCTGCGCGTCGTTCGTGCCGTGCGCGAGCGAGACGAGCGAGGCGCTGCCGATCTGGCCGATGCGGAAGGTGCGGTCGAGGCCGCGCCCGGCGAGGTTGCCGATGATGCGGAACACCAGCCAGGTGCCGACGGCGGCCACCGCCCCGGCGAGGATCGGCGACATGAGCGCCGGCAGGATCACCTTGCCCACGACGCCGTCGAGCTTGGATCCGTCGCCCGCCCAGTTCACGCCGTTCAGCCCGAGGCCCGCGAGCGTGGAGCCGATGAGGCCGCCGAACAGCGCGTGCGAGGAGCTCGACGGGAGGCCGAGCAGCCAGGTGAGCAGGTTCCAGACGATGCCGCCGATGAGGCCCGCGAGCACGATGAGCAGCAGCGCGGATCCGCCGCCCTGGAGGAGCGCCGGGTCGGGGGCGCCCGACTTGTCCTGGATCTTCACGACCGCGTTCGTGACCGTGAGCGCGACCTCGATGCTGAGGAACGCGCCCACCAGGTTGAGCACGGCGGAGAGGGTGACGGCGACCTTGGGCTTCAGCGCACCGGTCGCGATGGACGTGGCCATCGCGTTCGCCGTGTCATGGAAGCCGTTGGTGAAGTCGAAGGCGAGCGCCGTGACGACGACGAGCACGAGGAGAATGAATGGATCCACGGCGATGATCCTGCGCCCTGCTCGCCTGTCCCCTCTACGGGGGACCGCCGGGTTCACCCGCTGTTCACCCGCACCTGTGGACGGCCCCGCGCCGGCCCCGCCGCCCCGCCTCCCGGAAGGACCCCCGATGCCCGCCATCCCGACCGACGCCCCGCCCGCTCCCCCGGCCGTCGAGCTCGTCCCCGTCGACGTCGAGCGCGACCGCGAGGCGCTCCGGGCGTTCCTCACGTCGAACGCGTTCCCCTTCCACGTGCGCCCGGCCCCGACGACCGCGGACGTCGACGCGCGCATCGCCGACGGCGACTTCCAGGGGCCCGAGCACGAGGCGCTCTGGGTCGAGGTCGCGGGATCCGGCCGCGTGGGCCTCGTGGTGCTCGACGACCTCGAGGATCCGGGCGTGCTGTTCGACCTGCGCCTCGCGGAATCGGCGCGCGGCCGGGGGCTCGGCGTGCCCGTGGTGCGCGCGATGACGGAGCACGTGTTCCGCACGTACCCGCACGTGACGCGGTTCGAGGCGCAGACCCGCGACGACAACCGGGCGATGCGCCGCGTGCTCGTGCGCGCGGGCTTCGTGAAGGAGGCCCACTACCGCGACGGCTGGCCCGTCGCGGGCGGCGAGCCGCGCGCATCCGTCGGCTACGCGGTGCTGCGCCGCGACCACGAGTCGGGCACCACCACGCCCGTACCGGAGGACAACGAGGCGTGACCGGCGGCGCTCGCGCAGGGAAGCTGCGCGGGCAGCCGGTTCCACGCGCGGATCCCGCACGCGGGACACGATCTCGCGCCGAACCCGCCGTTACGGTGGAGGGACCGCACGCCACCCGCACGATCGGAGGTCGATCCATGTCCAGCGCCGCAGCAACCGCAGCCGTCATCGGTGAGCCCGAGGTCGTCGAGGACGTGACGCGCGTCGCCTCCTCCCCCGCCTGGCTCGCCCTCAAGGACGCCACCGTCGCGCTCCAGCCGATGCAGGCGAAGGACGGGTCGGTCCCCGACGCCGCGCACCACGCGGAGGCCGCGCGCCTCGTCGCGGTGATCCGCGACTCCGTCCGCGCGCTCGCCCCGCTCTTCCCGCACGACGCCGCGTACCTCGCCGCGCTCGACGTGGACTTCGCCCGCTGGGTCGACCAGGGCCTCGGCGTCCCCGACTTCCTCGACTCCCTGAACGCGTTCCAGCCGCAGCGCGACCGCGTCGACGGGATCCGGCACCTCGTCGTCTTCCCGATGACCACGCAGAACGGCAGCGCGTCGCGGCTCGTGGAGGCCGTGCTCATCGAGGTCGTCTGGCCCGAGTTCGTGGCGGAGCTGGAGGCGGGCGAGTACGGCAACGCGCTCTTCGTCCCCATCCGCTTCGTCGACTTCACGCCCGGCTACGACACCAACTCGGCCGTGCTCTTCCCCGAGACCGTCGCGATGCGCGAGATCCCGACCTTCACGTGGGGCGCGATCTTCGCCGACCGCGAGGCCGCCCGCTTCCGTCGCGTGGTGCGTCACGCCGCCGAAGTCACGAAGCTCGAGCTGCCGGAGGACGCCCGGCGCCTGCTCGACGACCAGCGGCTCGCGGAGGAGACCTTCGTGATGTGGGACCTCATCCACGACCGCACGCACATGCGCGGCGACCTGCCGTTCGACCCCTTCATGATCAAGCAGCGCATGCCGTTCTTCCTCTACTCGATCGAGGAGCTGCGCTGCGACCTGACCGCGTTCCGCGAGGCCGTCGCCATCCAGCGCCGGCTCGCCGCCATGGACCCGGCCGAGCGCACGCCCGGCGACGACGCCCTGCTGGAGCGCGCCGGCCTCGTGCAGCACGCGGTGATCTTCGACCGCATCTTCCGGTTCGCCATCACCGGATCCCGCGTGCGCAACTACGACGGCCTCGGCGGCCAGCTGCTCTTCGCGTGGCTGCACCAGCACCACGTGCTGCACTGGACCGACACGCGCCTCACGATCGACTGGGACGACGTCGCCGACGTGGTGGTCGCCCTCGCCGACCGCGTGAACGACCTCTACTGGCGCTCCATCGACCGGCCGAAGACCGCGCACTGGCTGGCCGCGTACGCGATGGTCACCGAGACGGTCACGCCGCACCCCGCGTCCACCTGGGCGAAGGGGCCGGACGCGCTGCCGCTCGACGGGCCGCCGAAGGGCCTCACCGACCTCGTGCTCGACGACGAGTTCCCGCTCAGCATGTTCTTCGAGGCGCTGGAGAAGAAGATGCGCGACGTCATCGGCTCCACGGCCGGGATCACGGGGCAGACGGCGTGAGCGTCGACGGCCGCGTGGTCGTGGTCGCGGGCGCGTCGAGCGCCGCCGGACGCGCGGTCGCGGCGGAGCTCACGGCGGCGGGCGCGCGCGTCGTCGCCGTCGGCACCGACGCGGGCCGGCTCGCGGACGTCGACGCGGAGCGCCTGGAGGTGTGCGACCTCGCCGACCACGCGGCCGTCGTGGACCTGGCCGCGCGGATCCGGGCGGACCTCGGGGGCGTCGACGGCCTCATCCACCTGGTCGGCGGCTGGCGCGGCGGCAACGGCCTCGAGGGCCAGACCGACGACGACTGGGACTTCCTGCACGAGCGGCTCGTGACGACGCTGCGCAACACCACGCGCGCGTTCGACGCCGACCTGCAGGCGTCGGAGGCCGGTCGCCTCGCGATCGTCTCCTCCACCGCCGTGCAGCGCCCGTATCCCGGCGGCGCGAACTACTCGACCGCGAAGATCGCCGCGGAGACGTGGGTGCGCGCGGTCGACCGCGGGTTCTCGAAGGCCGGATCCCCCGCCCGCACGACGATCTTCGTGGTCAAGGCCCTCGGCGGCCTCGAGCGGGCGCTGGCCCGCCGGGTCGTGGGGCTGTGGACCACCGTGCCGCCCGAGCGCGACCTGATCGAGGCCTGATGCCGCCCTCGCGCTACCACACGGCGGATCGCCCCGGAGAGGGCACGCGCCGGACTCCCGCGGGCCGTGGAGCGCGGTATACGTTCGCGTGGTGACCCCGCACGCCAGAACCGCCGAGCACGACGCCTTCGGCCCGTGGATCGACACGGTCCGCACCACCGACGAGGTCCCCCGCCTCTACCGCCCGCACGGCGTCGACCCGTTCGCCGCGCGCCTCGTGCTCAAGGTGCCGCGCGACATCCCGCGCCGCGACACCGACCCGACGATGGACCTGTACGACCACCTCCTCGTCGTCGGCGACCGCGACCTGGAAGTGCTCTCGCGCGACGGATCCGCGTACACCGCCCGGCGCATCCCCTTCGCCGACATCGTGGCCGTGCGCGACCGCGTCGACCTGCTCGACGGCCTGCTCGCGGTGCACACGGCCGACGGGCAGGCCCTGCGGATCCCGTTCAACGGCGCATCCGCCGAGGTGGTCGTGGAGCTGACCGAGCTGCTGATGACGCTGGCGGCCGACTCCGCCGGGGTGCCCGCCACCTGCCCGAAGAAGACCGCGCGGGCGACGCCGCGCATCGACGTCGGACAGGACGAGGCCGGCGTCGCGGCGGCGTACTGGGACCTCGCCGCCCGGGATCCCGAGCTGCGCTACCTGTCGTCGCGGCCGCGCACGCCGCTCGTCTCCACGGCCGACGGCCTCATGGGCGCGCTGCAGCACCTCCGGCCGATGAGCCTCGCGGGCGCGGTGGCCGCGTGCTCGCCGCGTGAGCTGCTGATCCTCACCCGCCGCGACCAGGTCGTCCGCCGCCGCACCGCGACGCTCTCCATCGCCCGCCTCCGCATCCTCCGCCACGCCATCTCCAGCACCACCGCCGAGCCGCACCCGCGCTGGGTCGGCATGTCGACGGTGACCATCCGCGCCGGCGCCGCCTCCTTCGAGGTCGTCGCGGCGTCCGCGGACGAGCTGGAGTGCGACCTCGTCACGGGCGGCAGCTGAGCGCCATGACCGACGCCGTGATCCTCACCGGCACCGTCGGCGCGGGCAAGACCACGACGATGCACGCGCTCGGCGCCCTCCTGGCCGCACGCGGGGTGCCGCACGCGCTGGTCGACGCGGACGCCCTGCGGCTGCTCCATCCCGCGCCGGCGGACGATCCGTTCCACCAGGAGCTGATGCTGCGCAACCTCGGCGACCTGTCCCGCAACCACCGCGAGGCCGGGGCCCGCGTGGTGGTGGTCGCGGCCGTCGTCGAGCGCGCTGACGACCTGCCTGCCTACGCCGCCGCGCTGGGATCCCACGAGCCGCTGCTCGTCCGGCTCACGGTCGACGCCGACGCGGTGCGGGCGCGGCTCGACGCCCGACACGGCGAGGACGACGCAGCCCTCGCGTGGCATCGTGCACGCGCCCCCGAGCTGGCCGCGATCATCGACGCCGCGGGCCTCGGCGGGCTGGCCATCGACACCACATCCCACAGCCCGGCGGACGTCGCCGCGCTCGTCGCCGACCGCGCCGGCTGGTGGGCGCGCCCTAGGGTCGAATGATGAGCGACGACCTCCCCCTCGACTTCACCGCGCCGCTCTGGGCGTGGGAGGCGCGGCGCGAGCTGTGGACCTTCGTGAGCCTGCCCGTCGAGCTCGGCGGCATGCTGCGCGAGCTCGGCGAGGCCGGCCGTCGCGGCTTCGGATCCGTGCCCGTCCGCGTCCGCGTCGGCACCACGACCTGGCGCACGTCCGTGTTCCCGCAGGGCGACGGCACGTGGGTGCTGCCGATCAAGCGCGCGGTCCGCGACGCCCAGGGCCTCGAGGTCGGCGCGCCCGTGTACGTCGACCTCGAGCCGATGCCCTGAGACCGCCCCGCGTCAGCCGCCGACCGGCGGCGAGTACAGCTGCAGGTCGTTCCCCTCGCTGTCCTGGAACGGGAGGATCCGGCCCCACTCGTGGTCGCTGATCTCGCCCGTGATCTCGGCGCCGCGTGCACGGATCCGCTCGAGCTCGTCCTCGATGGAGCCCTCGGGCGTGAACGAGATGACCGCCCCGCCGCTCGACGAGCCGCTCGCTTCCTCGCGTGCGTTCAGCCCGATCATCAGGCCGTCCGCGTCGATCTCGCTCCAGTCCGCGTCCTCGCTCGTGACCGTGAGTCCGAGCGTGTCGCGGTAGAACGCCACCGCGCGCGTCATGTCCTGCACGGGCAGCCATACCGTCGCCACCGAATCGACCATGGGGTTCCTCCTCGCATCTAGGTGTACTGAGTCATGACGTTGGTGACACTCGGGCCGCGGGCGTCAGCCCGTGGCTCGAGTGGATCCGTTCAGTGTTGTAGTGCTCGATGAAGGGGTCAAGCGCGTCGGCGCGGTGTTGGTTGCTGGTG
>NZ_JAAVCB010000058.1:0-25101 GCF_014802555.1 Clavibacter sp.
CACCGCGCCGACGCGCTTGACCCCTTCATCGAGCACTACAACACTGAACGGATCCACTCGAGCCACGGGCTCACGCCCGCGGCCCGAGTGTCACCAACGTCATGACCCAGTACACCTAGCGCCCCGTGCCGCACGCCTCGCCGACCTGGCCGCCCGACGACGGGCCCGGGCATCGCCGCGTGCCGCCCGCAGCGCGCCCGCGAGCTGGCGGATCCGCAGGGTCGGCACGTACGCCGCCGTCAGCGCGCGCCCGATCGGCGCGAGGTCCGCCGCCGTGGGGCACGCGAGCCAGAGCGTCTCGTAGCGCGGGTCGAACTTGGCCTTGAACCGCAGGAGCGAGGTGAAGCCGTAGGACGGCTCGAGCACGCGGCCGGTCGCCGTGAGCAGGCGCGCCACGATCCGGTCGACCGCGCCAGCGGACCGCATCTCCCCGACGCCCGCGAGCGGCGTGCCGGAGAGGCTCAGCGTCTCGAGCCCCTCCGCCTGGAAGGCGCGGGCCGCGGTCGCGATGAGGAACTCCATCACGCCGGGCATCGGATCGGCGCCGCGTCGCATCACGTCGAGCGTGCGGCCGACGAGCCGCCCGTCGCGGAAGACCGGCAGCCAGCTGGTGACGCCGTGCACGCGACCGGCGGCGTCGACCGCGAGGAGCATCCGCACCTCGGGGTCGTCGAGCTCGCGCAGGCCTCCGAGCGTGAAGCCCATCTCGGGCAGCGCCTTCGCGTCGGCCCAGTCGCCGCTGAGCGCGTCGACGGCGCGGCGCAGGTCGTCCGGCAGGCCGCGGTAGGTGCCCCAGAGCGCGTCGACGCCGTCGCGAGCCGCGCGGTTGGCGGCCGTGCGCAGGTCCTGTCGGCGCTTGCCCGACGTGGAGAAGCCCGCGAGGTCGATCACGGCCTCCTCCGCCACCGGCGTGATGCTCCAGCCGAGCTCGGCGAAGACCGGCAGGTGGCGGGAGTGGATGCTGTAGAACGCGGGGACGAGGCCGCGGGCCGAGCAGTGCCGGGCGAAGGCGCGGATCGTCGCGGGCGCGTCGTCGGCGGAGGCCAGGGGATCCGACACCGTGAGGGCCACCCCGTGCGCGGCGCGGTACGCGACGGCGCCGCGGACGGTCGGGTCGCCGTCGTCGGCCGCGAACCAGTGGCTGCTGCCGGACCACGTGCCCATGAAGCCCAGGGATCCCGCGTCGGACCGCGCCAGCTGCGCGAGGACCCGGTCGCGCCCGGCGGGACGCCCCTCGGCGGACGGGCGCCGGGCGAACGACCGGCGGCGGGCGAACAGCACCGCGAGCGCCGCCGCCGGCACCAGCCACGTGGTCAGCACCAGCGGGGGCAGCTCGACGTCGATCCACGAGTCGACGGGGAAGGCGAACCAGTCCTCGGCGAGCGGGATCACCGTGTCGTACCAGGCGAGCAGACCGGTCACGAGCAGCAGCGCCGCGATCCCGAGCACGAGCCCGAGCCGCCGGCCGCGGAGGAGGAGCGCGACGGCGAGGATCAGGACGCACAGCACCGCCACCGTGGGGCCGGGGTCGAGCAGCGACCCCATCGCGCCCAGCACGCCGATCGCGTCGCCCGAGACCGCGGCGATCCACCAGCTGAGCGTCACCGTGCCGAGCACGGTGGCGGCGACGACGCGCGCGCTCGACGCCGTCCGGTCGTGCCAGGCGGGGCGGGCGGACAGCGGCACGAGGATCCGGCCGAGGCCGAGCCCGATGAGGAGCGCGACGCCGCGTGTGAGGTCGACCCCGTGACCGCCCGCGAGCAGCCCCGCGAGGACCGCCGCGAGCAGCGCGGCGCGGAGGCCGTCGCGATGGGCGGGCGCGAGACCCCGGCTGGCAGCGGCGGCGACCGCGACCAGCACGACGGACGGCGCCCACAGCCGGTCGGCCGCGTCGATCTGCGAGTAGAGGTCGCCGAGCGCGACGCCCGCGGCGAGGAGGAGGGAGGAGACGGCGACGGGCGCCAGCGAGCCGAGGGCGGCGACGAGCGCCGTGCGGAGGATCCCGATGCGGCTCTCCGACCAGCCCAGCACCAGGACGGTGACCGCCACGCCGATGGCGGTGGCGGCCGGGTGCGCGAGCTCGCCGAGGCCGGCCATGAGGCCGATCCACGCGCTGCCGGCGGGTACCGCGAGGATCGCGACCGGGTGGCGGGCGATCACGCGGCCGACGACGCGGATCGCGCCCCGGACGGCGCCGCGAGCACCGGGCGCCGCGGTCCCGGCGGGGTCGACGGGCGGACGATCCGCGGGGTCGACGGCGGGCGGACGGGCATCGGGGGCGAGCGTCGGGTGCGTCACGTCCCCAGTGTGCGGAGCGCGAGCGCGCCGGGGCATCCGCCTGGGGATCCGATCGGCCCGCCCATCGGCTGTGCCCGTCCGCCGATCGGCTGGGCCCCATCGCGCGGTGGGACGCGAAGAGGCCCCCGGGTGATCCCGGGGGCCTCCAGTGCTGGTGCGCGAGGGGGGACTTGAACCCCCACGTCCTCACGGACACACGGACCTGAACCGTGCGCGTCTACCAATTCCGCCACTCGCGCCAACCGGACGACATTATCACGGCCCGGAGCCGATCCCGCGCCGCCCGGGCCCCCGTCGCCCCTTCCCGCGGGCGATCCGCACCCCTCGCGGTGCCGGTGTCCAGGGCGACGCCTCGCGAGTTGGCTACGATCTCCCTATTCATCCGCGGAAGGACCGCGCGAGGACGGATCACACGTGGGAATCCTGGACAACTTCGAGAAGGGCCTCGAGCGCGCCGTCAACGGCGCCTTCGTGAAGACCTTCAAGTCCGGCCTGCAGCCCGTGGAGATCGCCGCGCAGCTGCGTCGTGAGCTCGACACCCACGCCGCCGTCGTCGACCGCGACCTCATCCTCGTGCCCAACTCCTTCACCCTCCGGGTCTCCCGCGCCGACGCGGAGCGGATGGCGAGCATCGGCACCGCGCTCACCGACCAGCTGCGCCAGGCGGTCGAGAAGCACGCGTCGTCGCAGGGCTACCAGTTCGCCGGCGTGGTGCAGGTCGGCTTCCGCGAGGACGACGCCATCTCCGAGGGCGTGCTCGAGATCGACAGCCGCACGGCCGAGGGCAGCGTCACGTGGATGCCCGTGGTCGACGTCGCCGGCGCCCGCCACCCGCTCCCCGTCGGCCGCACCGTCATCGGCCGCGGCAGCGACGCCGACATCACGGTCGACGACCCGGGCACGTCCCGCCGCCACGTCGAGATCGCGTGGGACGGCACCCGCGCCCAGGTCCGCGACCTCGGATCCACGAACGGCTCCGAGCTGAACGGTGCGCCCGTCACGAAGGCGCCGCTCCCGCCCGAGTCCGTGATCCGCATCGGCCGCACCGCCATCACCTTCCGCGTCGTGCCGCAGGCCACCGAGGAGCGCGGCGGGCGCGACACCCGGGGCCAGCGCCACGACGACGGGTTCTGGGGAGCGTCGTGACCGAGCTGACCCTCCTCGTCCTCCGTCTCGCGTTCCTCGCGGTGCTGTGGCTCTTCATCTTCGGCATCGTCTACGCCCTGCGCTCCGACCTCTTCGGCCAGCGCGTGCGGAAGCTGCGCGAGGAGACGGGCACGGCAGGCGGATCCCCGTTCCCGCAGTCGCCGTACGCCGCGGCCGCCGCCCCGCCCCGCTCCCCGCAGCCGGGCGTGCAGCCGCCGCCCATCTCGTCGATGCCGTCCGGCGCCAACTCCGGTGCCGTCCCGTCCCGCGCGAAGGCCACCACCGCCACCGCCCGCCACCTCGTCATCACCTCGGGCGCCAAGGCCGGCACCGAGATCCCGCTGGGCACCGAGCCGCTCACCATCGGCCGCTCGAGCGAGTCGGGCCTCGTGATCCGCGACGACTACACGTCCACCCACCACGCGCGGCTCCTCCTCTGGAACGACGAGTGGATGATCCAGGACCTCGACTCGACCAACGGCACCTTCCTCGACGGCAAGCGCGTGAGCGTCCCGACGCAGGTGCCGCTCGACACGCCGATCCGCATCGGCGCGACCAGCTTCGAGCTCAGGCGGTAGCGGCGTGACGACAGTGACGCAGGCCGCTGCCGTCTCCCACGTGGGCAAGGTCCGGTCGAACAACCAGGACTCGGGCTACGCGGGGCGGGACCTCTTCGTCGTCGCCGACGGCATGGGCGGGCACGCGGGCGGCGACGTCGCCTCCGCGGTCGCCCTCACGCGGATCGTCGAGGCCGACAAGCCCTACGCCTCCGCGCACGACGCCGAGTTCGCGCTCCAGGCGGGCCTCGTCGCCGCCAACCAGCTCCTCGCCGAGACCGTGTTCGAGCACTCCGAGCTCACCGGGATGGGCACCACCGTCAGCGCGCTGGCCCGCGTCGGCCGCCACGTCGCGATCGCCCACATCGGCGACTCGCGCATCTACCTCTTCCGCCGCGGCGAGCTCAGCCAGATCTCCGCCGACCACACCTTCGTGCAGCGCCTCGTCGACAGCGGCCGCATCACGCCGGAGGAGGCGCTCGTGCACCCGCGCCGATCCGTGCTGATGCGCGTGCTCGGCGACGTCGACGCGGCCCCCGAGGTCGACACGCAGGTCCTCGACACGCACACGGGCGACCGCTGGCTGCTCTGCTCGGACGGGCTCAGCAGCTACGTGAGCGAGGAGCGGATCACCGAGATCCTCGCGGCCGCGGGCACGCCCGACACCGTGGCTGACGCGCTCGTGAAGGAGTCGCTCGACCACGGCGCCCCCGACAACGTCACGGTCGTGGTCGTCGACGTGCTCGACGAGGACGACGAGACGGCCGCATCCCGCCCGGCGCCCGAGCCCGTGCTCGTCGGATCCGCGGCGCAGCCCCTCGCGTTCGGCGACGAGCCGGCGAAGCGCGCCGTCCGCATCCCGTCGCTGCTGCTGCACCCGCTGCGCGCCACCACGGCCGCGCGCGACGCGCAGTTCGAGCCGGAGTCGGACCAGTACCTCGAGGCCCTCATCGCGGAGGACAAGCGCCGCGCCCTCCGCCGCCGCGTCACCTGGCTGGTGGGGGTCGCGCTGATCCTCGCGGGCCTCGTCCTCGCCTGCGTCCTCGGCTACCGCTGGACGCAGTCGCGCTACTACGTGGGCGAGGCCGACGGCACGGTCGCGGTCTACAACGGCGTGCAGCAGACCATCGGCCCGATCGAGCTGTCGCACGTCTACGCCCGCACCGAGGTGCGGGTCGACGACCTCCAGCCGTTCTACCGCCAGCAGGTGGAGCAGACCATCAACGCCGACTCGCTCGCGGGCGCCGAGGAGATCGTCAACCGGCTGCAGGAGGCCGCGGGTGGCTAGGGCCGGCGTGGCGGACGCCCCGGCGCGCCCCCGCGAGCGCGCGCCCCGGATCCCCCGGATCCGCGTGCCCCGACGCCTCAGGAACCTCGAGCTCGCGCTGGTGGTGCTGGCCTCCGTCATCAACGGCGGCGCCCTGTACCTCGTGCAGCTCGGCGTGCTCGGCGCCTTCGACCAGAGCTTCTTCATCCCCGCGACCGGCCTCGCGGTGCTTGTGCTCGGCATGCACGTCGCGCTGCGCTGGCTCGCGCCCGACGCGGATCCGTTCATCCTCCCCATCGCCACCGTGCTCAACGGCCTCGGCATCGCCGCCATCTACCGCCTCGACCTCGCCGCCGGCCTGTCCGGCTGGGACAGCGTGGCCGTGCGGCAGATCGTCTGGTCGGGCCTCGCCATCGTGTGCGCGCTCGCGGTCATCGTGCTGCTGAAGAACCACCGCGTGCTGCAGCGCTACCGCTACATCGCCATGTTCGTCGGCCTCATCCTGCTGCTGCTGCCGATGCTCCCGGTCCTCGGCCAGAACATCAACGGCGCCCGCGTCTGGATCCACATCGGCGGCTTCTCGTTCCAGCCCGGCGAGATCGCCAAGATCTGCCTGGCGGTCTTCTTCGCCGGGTACCTCGTCACCGCGCGCGACAGCCTGTCCATGGTCGGCGTCAAGGTGCTCGGGATGCGCTTCCCGCGCGTCCGCGACCTCGGCCCGATCCTCCTGGTCTGGGCCGTGTCGATGAGCGTCCTCGTCTTCCAGCGCGACCTCGGCACGTCGCTGCTCTACTTCGGCCTCTTCATCGTCATGACCTACGTCAGCACGGGCCGCATCGGCTGGGTCGTCCTCGGACTGGTCCTCTTCCTCGGCGGCGCGTACGGCGCGAGCACCCTCGGCTACGTCGGCGGCCGCGTCGACGCCTGGCTGAAGCCCTTCGACCCCGCCGTGTACGACGCGAACGGCGGCAGCTACCAGCTCGTGACGGGCCTGTTCGGCATGGCCGACGGGGGTCTGTTCGGCCGCGGCCTCGGCGAGGGCATGCCCAACCTCACGCCGCTCGCCAACAGCGACTTCATCCTCGCGAGCCTCGGCGAGGAGCTCGGCCTCACCGGCGTCTTCGCGATCCTCGCCCTCTACCTCCTGCTCGTCTCCCGCGGCTTCCGCATCGGCTTCGCCGGGCAGGACGACTTCGGCAAGCTGCTCGGCATCGGCCTGTCGTTCGTCATCGCGCTCCAGGTCTTCATCGTCATCGGCGGCGTCACCCGCGTCATCCCGCTCACCGGCCTCACCACGCCGTTCATGGCGGCGGGCGGATCATCGCTCCTGGCCAACTGGATCATCGCGGCCCTGCTCCTCCGCCTCTCCGACACCGTCCGCAACCAGCCCCGATTGGTGGTCGAGTCGTGAACCGCGAGCTCAAGCGCGTCTCCGTGTTCGTCCTGGCCATGTTCGTGGCCCTGTTCGTCGCGGCGTCGGTCATCCAGGTCGTCTCCGCGCCCACGCTGCAGGCGGATCCGCGCAACAGCCGCACCATCATCGC
The DNA here is from genome assembly GCF_014802555.1 of Clavibacter sp. Lineage (NCBI taxonomy): Bacteria > Bacillati > Actinomycetota > Actinomycetes > Micrococcales > Microbacteriaceae > Clavibacter > Clavibacter sp. The sequence goes on from NZ_JAAVCB010000058.1 coordinate 6,813, forward strand.
GAGCTACTCCGCGGAGCGCGGCTCGATCCTCGTGGACGGCACGCCCATCGCCTCGTCCGTCCCGGTCGACGACCGCTACAAGTTCCTCCGCACGTACGCGCAGCCCGACCTCTACAGCGCGGTCACGGGCTACTACACGCTCGGCCAGGGATCCACCGGGCTCGAGGACTCCATGAACGACGTGCTCAGCGGCACGAGCGGCACGCAGTTCTTCGACAGCCTCACGCGCACCTTCACCGGGCAGGACCCGAAGGGCGCGTCGGTCGAGCTCACGATCGACCCGAAGGTGCAGCAGGCGGCGTACGACGCGCTCGGGTCGCTGCAGGGCTCCGTGGTCGCGATCGAGCCGAAGACCGGCCGCATCCTCGCGATGGTCTCCAAGCCCGGCTACGACCCGAACACGCTGGCGTCGCACGACCGCGCGGCCGTGCAGCAGAGCTACTCGTCGCTCCTTGCGGACCCGTCGAACCCCCTCATCAACCGGGCCGTCAACAGCCTCAACCCGCCCGGATCCACGTTCAAGCTCATCACCGCGGCCGCCGCCATCGAGTCCGGCCAGTACACGCCCGACTCGCTGCTGCCCAACCCGCCGACGTTCACGCTGCCCGGCACCGGCACGGTCATCACCAACGCCGGCGAGGGCGCCTGCGGCCCCGAGGCCGAGGTCAGCATCGCGACCGCGTTGCGCCTCAGCTGCAACATCCCGTTCGCGCAGCTCGGCATCGCGCTCGGCTCCGAGAAGATCGCGGCGATGGCCGACGCGTTCGGCTACGGGAAGTCGATCGACGTCCCCCTGGCCAGCGCCAAGAGCGTCTTCTCCCCCGACCTCGACGACGCCCAGACCGCGCAGTCCGCGTTCGGCCAGCTCGACGTGCGCGCGACCCCGCTGCAGACCGCCATGGTCACGGCCGGGATCGCGAACGGCGGCGAGGTCATGAAGCCCAGCGTCGTCGACAGCGTGCTCAACCCCGACCTGAGCGAGCTCTCCGGCTTCTCCCCCAGCCGATTCGCCGACCCGATCTCGAAGGAGACCGCCGCCACCATGACCCGGATGATGATCGACGACGTCCAGACCGGCGTCGCGTCGAATGCGAGAATCAGTGGCGTCGACGTGGCCGGCAAGACGGGCACCGCCCAGAACGGCTCCGACGACCCGTACACGCTGTGGTTCACCGGCTTCGCGCCGGCGGATGCGCCGAAGGTGGCGGTCGCGGTCCTGGTCGAGGACGGCGGCGGACGAGGACGATCGGGCTCGGGGAACACCCTCGCCGCCCCCGTGGCGAAGAAAGTGATTGAGGCGGTGCTGGACAGATGAGACCCACGAGCGGACTGACCTTCGGAGGGCGTTACCAGCTGGGCGATCGCATCGCCATCGGCGGCATGGGCGAGGTGTGGGAGGCCACCGACCTCGTCATCGGACGCAAGGTCGCCATCAAGATCCTCAAGGACGAGTACCTCGGCGACCCCGGGTTCCTCGAGCGCTTCCGCGCCGAGGCCCGCCACGCCGCGCTCGTCAACCACGAGGGCATCGCCAACGTCTTCGACTACGGCGAGGAGGACGGCAGCGCCTTCCTCGTGATGGAGCTCGTGCCCGGCGAGGCGCTCTCCACCATCCTCGAGCGCGAGCGGGTGCTCTCCACCGACAAGGTGCTCGACATCATCTCCCAGACCGCCCTGGCGCTCCACGCCGCGCACCAGGCCGGGCTCGTCCACCGCGACATCAAGCCGGGCAACCTGCTCATCACGCCCGACGGCCGCGTGAAGATCACCGACTTCGGCATCGCGCGCATCGCCGACCAGGTGCCGCTCACCGCCACCGGCCAGGTCATGGGCACCGTGCAGTACCTCTCCCCCGAGCAGGCGAGCGGGCACCCGGCGTCGCCGTCCACCGACGTCTACTCGATGGGCATCGTCGCGTACGAGTGCCTGGCCGGACGCCGCCCCTTCACGGGCGAGTCGCAGGTCGCCATCGCCATGGCGCAGATCAACGAGCAGCCGCCCGAGCTGCCGGTCACCGTCGCCGAGCCCGTGCGCAACCTCGTCATGTCGTGCATCGCCAAGAAGCCGGCCGACCGCCCGCAGAGCGCCGCGCACCTCGCGCGCGCCGCCCAGGCGCTCCGTCGCGGCGACGTCGCCACCGCCACCATCGCGGTCGCGGCCGTCGCGGGCGCCGCTGCTCTGGCCGACCCGGGCACGCCCACGCAGGCCACGCAGCTCATGCCGTCCGGCCGCCGCGCCGCCGACACGGGCGCGACCACGGTCCTCTCGTCCTCCGCGCCGCGCGCCGGTGCGGCGGATCCCTTCCTCCTCGACGACCCGGACGACGAGGAGCCCGAGGAGCCGCGAGCCCGCAAGCGCGCCATCTGGATCTTCGTCGTCGTCGCGATCCTCGTGGTCGCCGCCATCGTGGCCGGCCTGCTCGCGTACTTCGGCAGCCGCGACGCCGACGCCCCGACCCCTGCGGCCACCGAGACGAGCGCCTCGCCGAGCCCGAGCGCGTCACCCTCGCCGACCCCCACCCCCTCGCCCACCGCGAGCACGGTGGACGTGAACCGCGACGACTACATCGGCCGCGACCAGAAGACGGTCACAGGGGAGCTCACCGCCCTCGGCCTCAAGGTCACCGTCGTCACGGGCAGCGCCGCGCCGTCCGGCGACCAGGAGGGCCGCGTCACGGCCATCACCCCCACCGGCAGCGTCGCGAAGGGCGCGACCATCCAGATCACGGCGTACGGGCCGCCCACGCTGCCCACCGCGGCGCCCGGCACGCCGACCGTCACCCCGACGGACGTGCGCGCCGGCCAGACGGTGGACATCTCCTGGCCCGCGTACTCCTGCCCCGCCGGCCAGACGCTCAACGGGTACCAGGTCCAGGCGGACTCCGTCTCGCAGGGCGCCAGCGGCACCTGGGGCGGCAGCACGAACCCGACGAACGCGCAGACCACGTCGGGCGAGATCAAGGTCGGCACCAACCCGGGCACGTTCACCGTCAAGTACCTCGCCATCTGCGGCACGAACGAGTCGCCGTACAGCAGCACCGTCACGGTCACCGTCGAGGCCGCACCGGGCGGCAGCGGCGAGGGCACGGGCGGCGGCACCGGTGGGGGGACCGGCGGCGGCAACGGCGGCACGACCGGCATGGCCCCGACGCCCGCACCGGGTCGCACGGACGAGCGCTCGCTCGTCTCGAGCTCGCACCGGAACCCCTGACCGACGTTGCCCGGGCGGCCGGCGACGGCGGATCGACCGAGCTCGCGCGCGGGGTGGCGAAGCCGCCCGGATCCCCAGCGGACCCCCGGTAAGCTCGTCTCCGTCCGAATCCCGATCCCGACGAGAGGCAGTCCGTGACCGACACCCGTGTGCTGGGCGGCCGCTACGAGGTCGGGGCGCTGCTGGGTCGCGGGGGCATGGCCGACGTCTTCGAGGGCGTCGACTCCCGTCTCGGTCGCCGCGTCGCCGTCAAGGTGCTCCGCCGCGGCCTGGCCGAGGATCCGGCCTTCCGCAGCCGATTCCGCCAGGAGGCCCAGGCGGCCGCGCGCATGTCGCACCCCACGATCGTGCGCGTCTTCGACGCGGGCGAGGACGTCGTCACCGACCAGGACGGCGCATCGCACACGACCCCCTTCATCGTCATGGAGCGCGTCGAGGGCCGCCTCCTCAAGGACGTCATCACGGACGGCCCGCTCGACCCGGACGAGGCCGTCCGCATCATGGGCCAGGTGCTCACCGCCCTCGAGTACTCGCACCGCGCGGGCGTCGTCCACCGCGACATCAAGCCGGGCAACATCATGGTCACGCCCGCCGGCCAGGTGAAGGTCATGGACTTCGGCATCGCGCGCGCCGTGTCCGACACCTCGGCCACCATCGCGCAGACCACCGCCATCCTCGGCACCGCGCGCTACTTCTCCCCCGAGCAGGCCAAGGGCGAGTCGGTGGACGCGCGCACCGACCTCTACTCCGCCGGCGTCGTCCTCTTCGAGATGCTCACCGGCCAGGCGCCGTTCCGCGCCGACACCGCGGTCGCCGTCGCCTACCAGCACGTCAGCGAGACGCCCGTCGCCCCGAGCACCGTGCAGGAGGCCGTCTCCCTGCAGCTCGACCAGGTCGTCCTGCACGCCATGGCGAAGGACCGCTACGCGCGCTTCCAGACGGCGGGCGACTTCCGCACCGACCTCGATCGCGCCGCCGCCGGCACCCTTGCCCCCCGCGAGGCGCCCACCAACGACGTGGGAGCCACGCTCTTCGGCGCCCCCGCCGGCCCCTCCTCCTCGCAGCAGGCTCTACGCCAGCTCGGCGTCGACGACGACCGCACCGTCCGCACCCAGAGCCGTCCGCCGGTGCCGTGGATCTGGGCCGGCGTCACCGTGGTCGTCGTGATCCTCATCGCCGTCGTCATCTGGGTCACCAGCCTCAGCAGCATCGCGCCGCCCGACATCAGCCCCACAGTCCCCGATGTCGCGGGCTCCACCTACTCCAGCGCAGCCGCGGCCCTCGAGGAGGCCGACCTGGTCCCCCTCGAACGCGAGGAGGCCAGCACATCGGTCGCCGAGGGCATCGTGTTGCGCACCAACCCGGATCCCGGTGAGAACGTCGCCGCCAAGACCGAGATCGACGTGTTCGTCTCCTCCGGCCCGCCGGAGGTCCAGGTCCCGAACCTCATGAACCTGGACGAGGGCACCGCGACCGCCAACCTGGAGGCGGTCGGCCTGAAGGTGGGCGAGGTCATCCGCCAGTCCTCGCCGACCGTCCCTGACGGACTGGTCATGCAGACGGATCCGGCGTCCTCCCAGCAGGTCGACCAGGGCTCCGCCGTCAAGCTCATCCTGTCCAACGGCAAGGTCGTACTGCCCGACGTGCTCGGCCAGCCGCTCGTGGATGCGCAGAAGCTGCTCGAGGCATCGGATCTGGTCGTGACCACCCGGCGCGACCCCTCGTGCAGCCGCGCCGACGGATCCCCGGTGAGCCAGCAGTCCGTGCCGCCGGGGGACGTCGCCCAGCGCTCGACGGTCGGCCTCACCTACTGCACGGGCGCGGTGCGCAGCACGTCGGCGCCCACCACGGGCACGCCGACCCCGGACCCCGCGCGCGGCTGATCCGCACGCGGCGCCACCGGTCCTCGATCGAGCAGCGCCCGTCGGACGACGGGTCGACTCCAGCTGCCGGCCGGTGACTCCCGTCGGGGCCCGTCAGGCCACGCGGACGAGCGGCGACAGTCGCGAGGACGTGTCGCGGGCGCCGGTGAGCCCGGCCCCTTCGAGCCAGTTGCCGAGCATGCGGTAGCCGCCCTCGGTGAGCACCGACTCCGGGTGGAACTGCACGCCGACGATGGGCGCGGACTCGTGACGCAGGCCCATGATGACCCCGCCCTCGGTGCGGGACGTGACCACCAGGTCGGACGGCACGGTCCCGTCGACGACGGCCAGCGAGTGGTACCGCGTGGCCGTGAACGGCTGCGGCACGCCCAGGTAGAAGTCCCCGTCGTCGTGCGTGACGAGCGACGTCTTGCCGTGCATGAGCTCCTCGGCGTTGGTGACCGTGGCGCCGAAGGCCTCCGCGATCGCCTGGTGCCCGAGGCAGACCCCGAGCAGCGGCGTGCCGGATGCGAGGGCCGCCGTCACCGTGGGGATGGAGACCCCGGCCTCGGAAGGCTTGCCCGGCCCGGGGGACACGAGCACGGCGTCGTACTCCGAGATGACGCCAGCCATGTCGGCCTCCGCGTGGTCGTCGTTGCGCATGACCACGGTCTCGGCACCCAGCTGCTGCAGGTACCCGTTGAGCGTGTAAACAAAGCTGTCGTAGTTGTCGATGACGAGGACGCGTGTCACTGATGCACCGTGACTTCCTGGGTGTTGACGATGGAGTCGACCCAGGGGAAGACCCAGGTCACGAGGGAGAAGAGGACGGCCGCGAGCAGCACGAGGACGATGAGGAGCCGGATCCACACCGGGCCGGGCAGGATGCGCCAGAACGCCGCGTACACGCTCAGCCCGCCTTCGCGAACGACGTGCCGGCCAGCGCGGCGGGCGTCGACGCATCCGACCGGGGCTGCCAGGACTCGAAGACGCTGTACGCGACCACGCGCTCGGCGGCGGAGAAGAGCGGGTTGCAGCTCGTCATCGTCAGGATGCGGTCCCCGGGCTGGGCGTCCGGTGCCTGCGGCACCTCGTCGAGCACGTCGACTCCGGTGGGCTTCACATACTCGAGTGTACGGAAGCGGTAGGTGTACCAGCCGTCCTGCGTCTCCACGACGATGGCATCCCCGACACGCAGGTCGGTGATCTGGTTGAACGGCTTGCCGTACGTCGTGCGGTGGGCGGCGACCGCGAAGTTGCCCACCTGGCCGGGCATCTGCGTCTCGCGGTAGTGCCCGATCTTGCCGAGGTTGAGCACGTTGCCGAGGCCCACCCCGGTGGCGACCGGCACCACGTAGTCGGAGCCGAACCGCGGGATGTAGATGTTGCCGAAGTCGGTGGCATCCGACGAGGGGGCGGTCGTGATGACGGGGTCACCCGGCGCTGCAGGCGACGCCGCCGGGTCGGGGGAGGCCGCCGCGTCCGGCGCGGCCGTGGCCCAGCTCCGGCTGTTCTCCAGCGCCTGGTCGCGCTGGCCGCTGCTGACCACGATGTCGTTGAACCAGAGCTGCCATCCGAGGAACAGCATGATGAGCACGCCGGCCGTGAGGAGCAGCTCGCCGAGCACGCCGATCGTGCCGAGGAGCGCATCGCCCCGCCTGCCGCGGCGCCGCGTCGCGCGGCGGGAGGGGGCGGGGTCCTGAGCGCTCATGTGCCGATTGTAGGCGGCGCACATGGGCGGGACGCCGCCAGGGGCGGCCCGTGGAGCCGGGCATCCTCCCGGCCCGGTGGAGGAGGGTACGGCTAGAATCGCCGCATGGCCCGCGACAAGACGACGAGACCCTCCCGCCAGGAACGCGTGCACGACGAGGACGCCCCGAACCCCGTGTGGTTCAAGCCCATCATGTTCGGCTTCATGCTCGTCGGGCTCGCGTGGCTCATCGTGTACTACGTGAGCCTCAACGCGTTCCCCATCCCCGACCTCGGCGTCGGCAACATCCTCATCGGCTTCGGCCTCATCCTGGTCGGCTTCCTCATGACCACCAGGTGGCGCTGACCGCAGCGCAATCACGAGAGCCCGTCACCATCCGCTGGTGACGGGCTCTTCTGCTTCCCGGCAGCGCGCACGCGCGCGCCAGGCGTTGTCCACAGACACCCTGTGCACAACGCTCCACACCTGTGGAGAACGCGGAAGGCCCGTGCCCCGCCGCGCACCGTCAGCGCGGGTTACCCGCGGAAGCGCATGGGTGTCGGGATCTTCCGGACGCCGACTCCGTCCAGGCTCCTCCGGACCCCCTCCCGCTCGGCCGCTAATCACACGCGTGTAACTATCCCCACTGTGGACTGGCCTGTGGATAACTAGGCTCCGCCGCGCAGGTACGCGGATGCGCGGCGCGAGGGCACGCCGAGAAGGCCGCTCGCGTGAGGCGGCAGAGGTACGAACGGGCCGGTCAGAGGCCGACGGGGAAGACGGCGCCCGCGATCAGGATCGCGACGGTGAGGCCCGCCAGGGAGCCGATCTGCGCGCCGCGCTGGCGGGCGTCCCGCGTGCGCAGGAGCACGATCGCCACGAGCGCTCCCGTCACCAGGCCGCCGACGTGGGCCTGCCAGGAGACGCCCTGCACGACGAAGCCGAGCAACAGGTTGATCGCGATGATGCCGAGGAGAGGGCCCACGTTGCCGCCCAGCTTGCGGGCGAGCACGAAGTAGCCGCCCATGAGCCCGAAGATCGCGCCGGATGCGCCGACCACGGCCTGCAGCGGCTCGCCCATGGCGGAGCCGATGACCTCGACGGCGAGGGAACCGCCGAGCGCCGAGATGAGGAAGAGGGCGAGGAAGCGGGCGCGTCCGAGCATGGGCTCGAGGACGCGGCCGAAGACGAAGACCGACAGCATGTTGAAGACGATGTGAAGGATGCTCGACGGCGAGTGCGTGAACGCGCTCGTGAGCATCCGCCACGGCTCGTAGTCACCGGAGGCGACGCTGCCGTAGACAGGCGCGAACCACAGCGACGTGGTCACGTAGTCGCCGACGACGGGCAGCACCTGCAGGATCCAGACCACGGCGCAGACGGCCATGATCCCGTACGTCACCACGGGCGCGGAGCTCCGCGTCATCCGCGTGACGAAGGATGCCCGGGAGCGAGGAGCGGTGCGGCGCTGCTCCTTCATGTCCTCGGGGCAGATCACCCCGACGGCGGCCGGCGTCTGGCACTCGGGGCAGATGGTCCGCCCGCATCGCTGGCACAGCACGAAGCTCTGCCGGTCGGGGTGCCGGTAGCAGCGGTCGGCCGCCGTACGGGGTGAGTCGGTCATCAGACCTTCTCGACGGTGACGCTCTCGATCACGACGTCCTCGCGGGGACGGTCGCGGCCGTCGGTCGGGACCGCGTTGAGCGCGTCGACGACCTTCTTGGACGCGTCGTCGGCGACCTCGCCGAAGATCGTGTGCTTGCCCTGGAGCCACGTGGTGGGCGCCGTCGTGATGAAGAACTGCGAGCCGTTCGTGCCGCGGCCGCCCTGCGTGCCGGCGTTCGCCATGGCGAGGATGTAGGGCTTGCTGAAGTCGAGGTCGCGGCTGATCTCGTCGTCGAACTGGTAACCGGGACCGCCGGTGCCCTGCCCGAGCGGGTCGCCGCCCTGGAGCATGAAGTCCTTGATGATGCGGTGGAAGACGACGCCGTCGTAGAGAGGGTCGGTCGACTTCTTGCCGGTCTGGGGGTGGGTCCACTCCTTCTCGCCCGTGGTGAGGCCGACGAAGTTCTCGACGGTCTGGGGCGCGTGGGACCCGAAGAGATTGAGGACGATGGTGCCGTGGTTGGTCGTCATGGTGGCGACGTGAGTGTGCGCAGACATGGGGCAATGGTCTCACGGCGGAGCTGGGACTCGGCGGACGCACAGGCTCCGTCGTGTTTGCCCGCGGAGGCACCCGTGCCAGACTGGGATTCCTGGCGAAATCACACCGATGGAGGTCCCCTTGGGTCTGTCACGCAAGAACAAGAAGGAGTTGGCGAAGCTCCGCACCCACGCGGCCGCCGTCCTCAAGGAGCAGCGCGAGGTCCTCGACCGGGCCAACGTCGTCGTGGCCGAGGCCGCACACACCGCCCGCAAGCTCTCCGACCAGCACGTCGTCCCCGCCGTCAAGCGCGGCGTCGACGACCACATCCGTCCCAGCTACGAGGCCGGCGCCGAGCGCGTCCGCGCCGCGGCCGACTCGGCCTACAAGGGCTTCACGCACACCGTCCTGCCGGCCGTCGCCGGTGCCGCCGGATCCGCGGTCGCCGCGACCGAGGGCATCCGCAACAGCAAGCAGGTGCAGGACGCGGTCAAGAAGGCCGGCAAGGTCTCCTCGAAGGCGCAGGAGTTCGGCAAGCACTACGTCGACAACGGCCGCTCCTATGTGGGCCGCTACGTCCCGCAGGTGGCTCCCGCGAAGAAGGGCCTCGGCTTCGGCGGCGTCGCCCTCATCGCGCTCGGCGTCGTCGTGGTCGGCGGCGTCGGCTATGCGCTGTACCAGACGTTCCGCGCGGACGACGACCTGTGGATCGCCGACGACGAGCCCGAGGCCGTCGACGCGACCGCGAAGGACCAGCCCGCGAGCTGATCACCGCTCCTCGATCCCTCGGGATCCGACGAAGGCCCGGCCACCGAAAGGTGCCCGGGCCTTCGTCGTTCCGGCGACGCCGCGATACGACCCTCGGATGAACGGCTGTCCGCGGCGACGAGCCAGTGGAAGCAGGGCCCCAGCTGGAGCGTGACCCGGTGTCGGGTGTGATGTGGAGTCACGGGGAATCGAACCCCGGACCTCCTGCTTGCAAAGCAGGCGCTCTACCAATTGAGCTATGACCCCGATTGGCGAGCCTCGGACCGCTTGACGATCTACCGGCTCGTTTCCCGCCTTGCCCCCGGATCATGCGGATCCGGGGGTGTTGGTGGGGATACCAGGATTTGAACCTGGGACCTCTTCATTATCAGTGAAGCGCTCTAACCAACTGAGCTATATCCCCATCGGGCAGGTACACGTTACCGTACGCCTGCCCGTTTCTCCCAATCGGCTACGCGTTGGTGAAGCCGACGAGGACGCCACCCGTGATGCGCACGCTGAGGTTGTACAGCAGCGCGGCCACGGCGCCAAGCACGGTGCCGACGACGATGTTGAGGACGGCCACCACGATGGCGAACCCGAGCACCTGTCCCAGGCCGAAGACGTCCTGCAGGGAGAAGTCCGCGGATCCGGAGACCTCCTGGAACAGCTGGTCGACCGTGCCGAACACGTTCGTGGTCTGCAGGACGACGTAGATGAGGAACGTCGCCACGACGGTGATGATGCCGAGCACCACGGAGAAGAGGAACGCGAGCTTCAGCGCCGACCAGAAGTCGACGTACACGAGCTTGAGACGCACCTGCTTGGTGGTGGTGGCTCGCGACGACTTCTTCGCGAGCTTCTCGGCGACACTACTCATCGGGTGTTCCCTTTCCAGCAGCGGTACCGTCGGACGCGTCGGGCGCAGCTTCGGGGACCACCAGGTTGCGTTCGGAGTTCTTGGCCAGGGAGATGATCCTGTCGTCGTCCGCGAACCGGGCGAACACGACACCCATGGTGTCGCGGCCCTTCGCCGGGACCTCGGCCACGACAGACCGTACCACCTTGCCGCTGGCGAGCACGACGAGGATCTCGTCCTCCTCGCCGACGATGAGGGCCCCCGCGAGATCGCCTCGGGCATCCTGCAGCTTGGCGACCTTGATGCCCATGCCGCCCCGGTTCTGCACGCGGTACTGGTCCGCGGCGGTGCGCTTCGCGAAGCCGCCCTCGGTCACGACGAACACGTAGCCCTGCTCGCCCACGACGGATGCGCTGAGCAGCGTGTCGTCCCCGCGGAACGTCATGCCCTTCACACCGGAGGTCGACCGGCCCATGGGACGCAGCGCCTGGTTGTCGGCCGAGAACCGCAGCGACATGCCCTTGCGCGACACGAGGAGCAGATCGTCGTCCTCGTCCACCAGCAGCGCCGAGACGAGCGCGTCGCCGTCGCGGAGGTTGATCGCGATGATGCCGCCCGTGCGGTTCGTGTCGTACTCCGTGAGCGCCGTCTTCTTCATCAGGCCGTCGCGGGTGGCGAGCACGAGGTACTGGGCCACCTGGTAGTCGCGGATGTCGAGGACCTGCTGGATCTCCTCATCCGGCTGCATGGCGAGCAGGTTCGCGACGTGCTGGCCCTTGGCGTCGCGGCCGGCCTCCTGCAGCTCGTATGCCTTGGCGCGGTACACGCGCCCCTTGTCCGTGAGGAAGAGGAGCCAGTGGTGCGTCGTGGTGACGAAGAAGTGCTCGACCACGTCGTCCGCCCGGAGCTGGGCGCCCCGCACGCCCTTGCCGCCGCGGTGCTGGCTGCGGTAGTTGTCGATGCGCGTGCGCTTGATGTACCCGCCGCGCGTGACCGTGACCACCATCTCCTCCTCGGGGATGAGGTCCTCCATGCTCATGTCGCCGTCGAAGCCGAGCATGATCTCCGTGCGCCGGTCGTCGCCGTACTTGTCGGTGATCTCCTGCAGCTCGGTGCTGATGATCTCGCGCTGCACGGTGGGCGTCGCCAGGATGTGCTTGTACTCGGCGATGCGCTGCTCGAGCTCGGCCGCCTGGTCCTGGATCTTCTGGCGTTCGAGCGCGGCCAGCCGGCGCAGCTGCATCTCGAGGATGGCGTTGGCCTGCAGCTCGTCGATGTCGAGGAGCTTCATGAGGCCGCTGCGGGCGACCTCGACGGTCTCCGACCGGCGGATGAGGGCGATGACGTCGTCGAGCGCGTCGAGCGCCTTGAGGTAGCCGCGCAGGATGTGGGCGCGTGCCTCGGCCTCGTTGAGCCGGTACTGCGTGCGTCGGACGATGACGTCGATCTGGTGGTCGACCCAGGCGGAGATGAAGCCGTCGAGCGCGAGCGTGCGCGGGATCCCGTCGACGATCGCCAGCATGTTGGCGCCGAAGTTCTCCTGCAGCTGCGTGTGCTTGTAGAGGTTGTTCAGCACGACCTTCGCGACCGCGTCGCGCTTCAGCACGATGACGAGGCGCTGGCCGGTGCGGCCCGAGGTCTCGTCGCGGATGTCGGCGACGCCGGCGAGCTTGCCGTCCTTGACGAGCTCGGCGATCTTGATCGCGAGGTTGTCGGGGTTCACCTGGTACGGGAGCTCCGTGACCACGAGGCACACGCGGCCCTGAATCTCCTCGACCGCGACGACCGCGCGCATCGTGATGGATCCGCGGCCGGTGCGGTACGCCTCGAGGATACCCTTGGTGCCGAGCACCTGCGCGCCCGTCGGGAAGTCGGGTCCTTTGATGCGCTCGAGCAGCGCCTCGAGGAGCTCCTCCCGGTTCGCGTCGGGGTGCGCGAGCAGCCACTGGGCACCCGCCGCCACCTCGCGGAGGTTGTGCGGCGGGATGTTGGTGGCCATGCCGACCGCGATGCCCACGGATCCGTTCACCAGCAGGTTGGGGAAGCGCGACGGCAGGATCTTCGGCTCGAGCGTGCGGCCGTCGTAGTTGTCCTGGAAGTCGACCGTGTCCTCGGTGATGTCCCGGACCATCTCCATGGCGAGCGGGGCCATCTTGGTCTCGGTGTACCGCGGGGCGGCGGCGCCGTCGTTGCCGGCGGAGCCGAAGTTGCCCTGGCCGAGCGCGAGCGGGTAGCGCAGGCTCCACGGCTGCACCAGGCGTACGAGCGCGTCGTAGATGGAGGAGTCGCCGTGCGGGTGGAACTGGCCCATGACCTCGCCGACCACGCGGGCCGACTTGAAGAAGGAGCGGTCGGGGCGGTAGCCGCCGTCGTACATCGCGTAGATCACGCGGCGGTGCACGGGCTTGAGGCCGTCGCGCACCTCGGGAAGCGCGCGCTGGACGATGACGCTCATCGCGTAGTCGAGGAACGAGCGCTGCATCTCGAGCTGGAGGTCGACCTGCTCGATGCGGTCGTGCGTGACGACGACGCGCGCATCGGGATCGACGATCGCGGCGGGCAGCGAGTCGGAGGCGGCGGCGGACGCCGGCATCACGCCCTCCTGCGGCAGCGCGTCGTCATCCGGGGTCGCGCCCGTGCCCTGCTCGTCGTCCGGAGTGTTGTCGTCGGCCATGGAGGTCCCGTTCAGAGGTCGGTGGATCGTGGGGTCGGCATGGGGCGGCGGTCAGCGTGGGGCCGAGCCGCCGCCCGGTCGATCAGATGTCGAGGAACCTGACGTCCTTGGCGTTGCGCTGGATGAAGCTCCTGCGGGACTCGACGTCCTCGCCCATGAGCGTCGAGAACACCTCGTCGGCGCCCGCCGCGTCGTCGAGGGTCACCTGCATGAGCGTGCGCGTGGCGGGATCCATGGTGGTCTCCCACAGCTCCTTGTAGTCCATCTCGCCGAGGCCCTTGTAGCGCTGGATGCCGTTGTCCTTCGGCAGCTTCTTGCCGTTCTGCTGCCCGTGGATCAGCAGGGCGTCGCGCTCCGCGTCCGTGTACACGTACTGGTCCTCCGCGTTCGACCACTTGAGCCGGTACAGCGGCGGCTGCGCGAGGTACACGTAGCCGAGCTCGATGAGCGGCCGCATGTAGCGGAACAGCAGGGTGAGCAGCAGGGTCGTGATGTGCTGGCCGTCGACGTCGGCGTCGGCCATCAGCACGATCTTGTGGTACCTGACCTTCTCGGCGTTGAAGTCCTCGCCGATGCCCGCGCCGAACGCGGTGATCATCGACTGGACCTCGTTGTTCTGCAGCGCGCGGTCGAGGCGGGCCTTCTCGACGTTGAGTATCTTGCCCCGCAGCGGCAGGATCGCCTGCGTCGTGGGGTTGCGGCCCTGCACCGCGGATCCGCCGGCGGAGTCGCCCTCGACGAGGAACACCTCGCTGAACGCCGGGTCCTTGCTCTGGCAGTCCTTGAGCTTGCCGGGCATGCCGCCCGACTCGAGCAGCCCCTTGCGCCGGGTCTGCTCGCGCGCCTTGCGGGCGGCGAGACGCGCCTGCGAGGCCTGCATCCCCTTGCGGATGATGTCCTTCGCCTGCGAGGGGTTCTTCTCGAGCCAGTCGCCCAGCTGCTGTCCGACGATGCGCTGCACGTAGGCCTTGGCCTCGGTGTTGCCGAGCTTCGTCTTCGTCTGGCCCTCGAACTGCGGCTCGCCGAGCTTCACGGAGATCACGGCGGTGAGGCCCTCGCGGACATCGTCGCCGGTGAGGTTCTCGTCCTTCTCACGCAGCAGCTTGTTCTCGCGCGCATAGCGGTTGACGAGCGTGGTGAGCGCCGCGCGGAACCCCTCCTCGTGCGTGCCGCCCTCGTGCGTGTTGATGGTGTTCGCGTACGTGTGGACGCTCTCCGTGTAGGAGGTGGTCCACTGCATCGCGACCTCGAGGCTGATCTTCTTGACCGTGTCCTCGGACTCGAAGGCGATGACGTCGGCGTTGACGACCTCGGTCTTCTTCGCCTTCACGAGGTGCTCGACGTAGTCGACGAGGCCCCGCTCGTACAGGAACTTCTCGGTGCGGTGCTCGGCGCCGTCCTCCTCGCGCTCATCGTGCAGCGTGAGGGCGAGGCCCTTGTTAAGGAACGCCATCTGCTGGAAGCGCGCGCGCAGGGTGTCGTAGTCGAACTCGACGGTCTCGAAGATCTCGCGGCTGGGCCAGAAGGTGATGGTCGTGCCGGTCTCGGTGGATCCCTCGCCCTTCTCCAGGGGTGCGTCCGGCACGCCGATGGTGAAGCTCTGGCGCCAGACCGCACCCTGGCGGCGGACCTCGACGTCGAGGCGCTCCGACAGCGCGTTCACCACGGAGCTGCCGACGCCGTGCAGGCCACCCGACACCGCGTATCCGCCGCCGCCGAACTTGCCGCCGGCGTGCAGCTTGGTGAGCACGAGCTCGACCGTGGAGATGCCCTCGACCGGGTGGATGTCGACCGGGATGCCGCGGCCGTCGTCGACGACGCGGATGCCGCCGTCCTTGCGCATCGTGATCTGGATGTCGCTGGCGAACCCGGCGAGGGCCTCGTCGACGGAGTTGTCGACGATCTCGCTCACCAGGTGGTGCAGTCCTCGGGGTCCGGTGGATCCGATGTACATGCCGGGGCGCTTGCGCACGGCCTCGAGGCCCTCGAGCACCTGGATCTCGTTGGCGCCGTAGTCGTTGCTCACCTGCTGGCGGGTGATGTGGTCGGAGTCGTTGTGCGTCTCCTCGACCTCCACCTCGTCGGGGGTGGAGTCGTCGGGGAGGTCCTGTGTGGCATCCGATGTCATGAAGTGGTGGCTCCTGCCGCGTCGACGCGCCCCTGCCCGACGGCGGTCGCGCGCCGATCACGAGGTGATCCGCCGACCGTCGTCCCTGGACTGCGGGCGACCCCTCATTCTATCGCAGTAGTAAGCTCCGCACCTCCTATCCGGCCCGCTGCGGCGCTTTCGCGACGGGGGTGACCTTGATTCGCCTCCCTAGCCGTAGGTATCGCGCGGGCCCCGCCCTGGGATCGACCTGGGACCCTTTTTCCAGGACGGGGCGTTCGGCCCCTGGAAGCGGATCGACCGGATGCCCGCGTCGGGGAAGCGCTCGGCGATCCGCGTCGTGATCTCCACGCGCATGAGCCGGAGCTGCGTCGCCCACGCCGTCGACTCGCACTCGACCGTCAGGAGGCCGTCCTCGATGCCGACGGGGGACGAGTGCACGGCCGTCTCCTCGCCGGCGATGGTCGTCCATGCCGCCATGAGCTCGGCCTGCGAGAGGGAGGACGTCCAGCCCATCCGCGAGGTGAGCGAGTCCATCACGTTCCCCAGGGAGTCGGGATCCCGCCCGGGCTGGAACGGCGAGCTGCCCGCCTTCTGCTCACGGCGCTTCCGCGCGGAGGGAGAACGCACGGACGCGTCGCCGAACACGCGGCGGAACCGGCGGTAGACGGCCACCGCCTCCGACTCGGGCATCGGACCGCCGTCGGGTGCGCGGGGGATCACGCCGCTCCCCCGTCCTCGCCGGGCGACGCCGGCTCGGAGGCCGAGGCCGGCGTCGGCGACTCGACGATCGCGCCGGCCCGGATGTGCACGGCGTTGGCCGCCAGGTGCTCGGGCACGTCCTCGAACACGGCGGCGGTGATGAGCACCTGCTCGAACCCGGTGACGGCCTCCGCGAGCCGCCCGCGCCTGGCCTGGTCCAGCTCCGCGAAGACGTCGTCCAGGATCAGCACGGGGTCCCCCGTCTGCGAGTCGCGCCGCAGCAGCTCCGCCGACGCCAGCTTGATCGCGAGAGCGAACGACCACGACTCACCGTGGCTGGCGTAGCCCTTCGCCGGTAACCCGTTGAGCCGGAAGAGCACATCGTCGCGGTGCGGGCCCACCAGGGTCAGCCCCCGCTCGAGCTCTCGGGGTCGCATCCGCGCGATGGCGGCGGTGAAGACGGGAACGACGTCTTCGGTCCGCGTGAAGCGCCCTCCATCGCGTGCCCCGGTCTCGTCCGCGACGTCGTCCTCCCCCGGGTCGTCCGCGAGGATGCTCAACTCCGGTCGCGCCGACGGGCCGTGGTCGGATCCCGCAACAGCCAGGTACGCGCGCGCCAGCTCCGGCTGGAGGGACTCCACCAGCGCACCGCGCGCCGCGATGATCTGCGAGCCGATCGCGACGAGGCGCTCGTCCCAGATGTCGAGCGTGCTCAACTGGTCGGCCTTCATCCCGCGTGCACGCGCCGACTTGAGCAAGGTGTTGCGCTGCTTCAACGCCCGGTCGTAGTCCGACAGGACCCCGGCGAGCCGAGGCGTGCGCAGCACGAGCAGCTGGTCGAGCAGCCGGCGCCGACCCGACGGATCGCCGCGCACGAGCGCCAGGTCCTCGGGGGCGAACAGCACGCTCGAGAAGTACCGCGGCAGTTCGCGCGTCTTGGTCGCCGTGCCGTTCACCTGCGCCCGGTTCGCGGCCGAGCGGTTGATCTGCACCTCGACCCGGAGCTCGCGCCCCGCGTGCTGGAGCAGCGCCCGGATCACCGCGGACTCCGCGCCCTGCCGGACGAGCGCCTGATCGGTGGAGACGCGGTGCGACCCGAGCGTGCTCAGGAAGCCCAGCGCCTCCACCAGGTTCGTCTTGCCCTGCCCGTTGCTCCCCACGAAGAGGGTGGCACCGGGCAGGAGCGCGACGTCCGCGCGGGTGTAGTTGCGGAAGTCACCCAGGGAGAGGTGACGGACGATCATCCGGTGGTCAGGACTTCTTCTGCACCGAGTGGCCGCCGAACTGGTTGCGCAGCGCCGCGACGGCCTTCATGGCCGGGGAGTCCTCCTGGCGGGAGG
Source organism: Clavibacter sp. (assembly GCF_014802555.1). NCBI lineage: Bacteria > Bacillati > Actinomycetota > Actinomycetes > Micrococcales > Microbacteriaceae > Clavibacter > Clavibacter sp. The sequence goes on from NZ_JAAVCB010000058.1 coordinate 24,147, forward strand.
AGAAGCGCGCGAAGATCGACGCGCTGATGGCGGGCATCGGGACGGCGTTGTCAAGCGCCTCCTCGATGGTCCAGCGGCCCTCGCCAGAGTCCTGCACGAAGCCCTCGATGTCCTCGAAGCCCGGGTCCTCCTTGAGCGCCTTGACCAGGAGCTCGAGCAGCCAGGAGCGGACGACCGTGCCGCGCTGCCATGCCTCGAACGTGCCCGTGACGTCCTTGATGATGTCCTTGCGCGCCGCGAGGAGCTCATAGCCCTCGGCAAACGACTGCATCATGGCGTACTCGATGCCGTTGTGGACCATCTTCGCGTAGTGCCCGGCGCCGGAGTCGCCGACGTGGACGAAGCCCTCCTCGCGGGGTCCCTCGGGACGGAGCGCGTCGAAGACGGGCATCGCGCGCTGGACCTGCTCGACGGGTCCGCCGACCATGAGGCCGTAGCCGTTCTCGAGGCCCCAGACGCCGCCCGAGACGCCGGCGTCGACGAAGTCGATGCCCTTGTCCTTGAGCAGTCCCGCGTGCGCGAAGTCGTCGGTGAACTTGGAGTTGCCGCCGTCGATCACGAGGTCGCCCGGCTCCAGGATCCGCGCGAGGTCGCCCACCACGTTCTGCGTGACCTTGCCGGCCGGGACCATGACCCAGACGAGGCGGGGGGTGGGCAGCGCGGCGGCGAGGTCGTCGAGGGTGGCCACGTCGGAGACGTCGGGGTTGGTGTCGTATCCGGTCACCTCGATGCCGTTCGCCTCGAGGCGCGCGCGCATGCGGGCGCCCATCTTGCCGAGTCCGACGAGTCCGATGTGCATGTTCTCTCCTTGATCGCGGTCTAGCTGTACCCGGCCGTGACGTTGGTGACACTTCGGGGCGTGTGAAGAGGCCTCCTGGCTTGATGGAGCTGTTCAGTTCAACCATCGCCAGGAGGCCTCGATGTCCCACGGTAATGCTCGTCTGACGGTTCACGG
>NZ_JAAVCB010000059.1:0-30232 GCF_014802555.1 Clavibacter sp.
CCGGGCCGACGCGCTTGACCCCTTCATCGAGCACTACAACACTGAACGAATCCACTCAAGCCACGGGCTCACGCCCGCGGCCCGAGTGTCACCAACGTCATGACCCAGTACAGCTAGCGGACCCGCCTACGCCCGGTCGTCCCCGCCGAGCGCGCGGCGCAGGGCCGTGAGGTCGTCCCCGTCGAGCGTGCCTGCGAAGCGCAGCAGCGCGGCCTCGCGGTCCTTCGTGGCTGCGAGCGCGCCCGACATGAGCGACGCCGCGTGATCCGTGCGCGACCGGGCGGGCGCGAACGTGAGCGCGCGCGCCTCGTCGGAGCGCGTGACGAGGCCCTTCTGGCCGAGCCGCTCGAGCACCGTGAGCACGGTCGTCAGGGCGGGGCGCGGATCCGGGATGCGGGCGACGACGTCCTTGGCCGTGAGCGGCTCGTCGGCGTCCCACAGGGCGTCCATGATGGCGGCCTCGAGCTCGCCGCGGGGGCGCTGGCGTCCGATCGACACGGGCGTCTCCCCTCTTCGACGGATGGCGGGTGGAAGAGACGATCCTAACTCCGCCCGCGGTCCCCGGGAGGCCCCGTCCGGCCGCCGCGGTCAGCAGCCGCCCCGCCCGATCGGGCACGATGGACGCATGACCGATTCACAGGACCGAGAGCCCACCCCCCTCGAGCAGGCCATCGCGCGCGGCCAGGCGGGCGAGTCCGACATGACCGCCGTCCTCACCGAGTTCATCAACACGACGGTCGTGGTGCCCACCGCCACGCCCCTCACCCCCGAGACCGACCAGCTCCAGCCCGTCCTCTTCGACCGCGACGGCGTGCCCATGCTCGCCGCGTTCACGCACGAGGACCGCATCGACGAGAAGGTCACGAGCGTCGCCGACCACGTCGCCACGATCCCCGCCGCCGAGCTCGTCCAGGCGATCCCCGAGGGCACCGGCCTCGTCATCAACGTCGGCACCACCGACGGCTTCGAGATGATGCCCGAGGGCGTCGCGCAGCTCGCCGACGACGTGCGCCGCGTCATCGACCAGGACGAGGACGCCGCACCGCAGGCCCCCGTAGCGCCCTCGCCCGACGCGATCTGATCCCGCCGGCCGACCCGACCACCCGACGCCGCCGCATCCCCCGGATGCGGCGGCGTCGTCGCGTCCGGCGGAGGGGATCGACCGGGAATCGTCACGCGCCCGAAACGTCCCGCTCGATATGCTGATCCCCGAACACACGGCCGCGCACGCATCGCGGGAGAGCTCCTCCGGGAGCACCGAAGGAGCAAGCCTCCCCGCCAATCTCTCAGGTCCACGTACCGCGATGCACTGGCCACTCTGAAAAGCAGCCGTCCCGCACGGCTCGCCCACGGTGAAAGCACCGTCCTCGGACGGCGCGAAGCTCTCAGGCCCATGACAGAGGGGGAGTCCCGCATCCGGCGTCCGCGTCGGGGAAGACCGGAGGACTCCATGACCGACGCACCCGCCCCTGATCCCGAGGTCCGGCGCTCCCCGCTGCACGCCGTGCACGAGGCGGCCGGCGCCTCATTCACCGACTTCGCCGGCTGGCTCATGCCCGTCCGGTACACGAGCGACCTCGCCGAGCACCGCGCGGTGCGCGAGGCCGCCGGCATCTTCGACATCTCGCACATGGCCGAGATCGCCGTGGAGGGGGAGGGCGCCGCCGCGTTCCTCGACTCCGTCCTCGCCGGCAAGCTCTCCGCCATCGCCGAGTGGCAGGCGAAGTACACGCTGCTGCTGGATCCGTCGGGCGGCATCGTCGACGACCTCATCGTCTACCGGACCGGCGAGGAGTCCTTCCTGGTCGTCGCCAACGCGGGCAACCACGATCCTGTGATCGCCGTCCTCGCCGAGGCCGCCGAGGGCCTCGACGACGTGGAGGTGGACGACGCGAGCGACGACGTCGCCCTCATCGCCGTGCAGGGCCCGGTGTCCCGCGCGATCCTCGAGGCCACCGCCGGCCTCGAGACCGAGTCGCCGCTCGAGGCGCTCCGCTACTACCGCGCCACGGCCGCGCGCTTCGCGGGCCAGGACGTGCTCGTCGCCCGCACCGGCTACACGGGCGAGGACGGCTACGAGCTGTACGTCGCGACCGAGGACGCCGTCGCCCTGTGGGAGGCGCTCGTCGCCGCCGGCACGCCGCTCGGCCTCCTGCCCACCGGCCTCGCCTGCCGCGACACGCTCCGCCTCGAGGCCGGCATGCCGCTGTACGGCCACGAGCTGGGCCTCCACACGCTGCCCGGGCAGGCCGGCCTGGGCAAGGTCGTGGCGCTCGCCAAGGAGGGCGATTTCCGCGGTCGCGCCGCCGTGGAGAAGGGCCCGGATCCCGTCGCCCGCGTGCTCGTCGGCCTCGTCACCGAGGGCCGCCGCGCGCCCCGCGCCGACTACCCCGTCTACGCCGAGGAGGCCGCGGGCGACTCCGCCGCGGCCCTCGAGGCCGTGATGGAGGCCACCGAGGGCGCCGTCCCGCCCGTCGGCATCGTCACGAGCGGCGCCCTGTCGCCCACGCTCGGCCACCCCGTCGCCATGGCGTACGTGGATCCCTCGCTCGCCGCCCCCGGCACGCGCCTCGCCGTCGACGTCCGCGGCACCCGCGTGCCCGCCACCGTCGTGACCCTCCCCTTCTACTCGCGAAAGGCCATCCGATGACCGACCAGACCAGCCTCCAGTACACCGCCGAGCACGAGTGGGTGCTCATCGACGGCGACGTCGCGACCGTCGGCATCACCTCCTACGCCGCCGACAAGCTCGGCGACGTCGTCTTCGTCGAGCTGCCCGCCGTGGGCGACGAGCTCGCGGGCGGCTCGGTCGTCGGCGAGATCGAGTCGACCAAGTCGGTCGGCGAGCTGTTCGCGCCCATCGACGGCACCGTCACCGAGGTCAACGACGACGTCGTGGCCTCGCCCGACCTCGTCAACAGCGACCCGTTCGGCGCCGGCTGGCTCGTGAAGGTGCGCTTCGAGGCGCTGCCGACGCTCCTCAGCCACGACGAGTACGTCGCGCTGGTGGGCGAGTGACCGCCGTCGACGCCGGCACGCGCCCGGCCGCGCCCGCACCCGACGCCGCGCCCGACATCGCCTCGGAGTCCTCGACCTTCGCGCCCGGCGCGTTCGGCGCCCGCCACATCGGCATCGACTCCGAGGCCCGCGCCACCATGCTCGGCGTCCTCGGCCACGACTCGATCCCGTCGCTGCTCGCGAAGGCCGTGCCCGAGACGATCCAGGTCGACCGCTTCCGCACCGACGGCGACTCCGTGCTGCCCGAGGCCGCCACCGAGCGCGACGCCCTCGCCGAGCTCCGCCGCATCGCGGGCCGCAACCGCGTCCGCACGTCGATGATCGGCCTCGGCTACCACGACACCATCACGCCCGCGGTGATCACCCGCAACGTGCTCGAGAACCCGAGCTGGTACACGGCCTACACGCCGTACCAGCCGGAGATCTCGCAGGGCCGGCTCGAGGCGCTCATCAACTTCCAGACGATGGTCGCCGAGCTGTGCTGGCTCGCGACCGCGAACGCGTCCATGCTCGACGAGGCCACCGCCGTCGTCGAGGGCATGCTGCTCGCGCGCCGCGCCTCGAAGGCGAAGACGAACGTCTTCCTCATCGACGCCGACGCCCTGCCGCAGACGCGCGCGCTCCTCGACAGCCGGGCCGCCGCGCTCGGCATCGAGCTGATCGCGCACGACCTCGCCACGGTGGATCCGGCCGGGCTGCCGGACGCGTTCGGCGCCTTCATCCAGTACCCGGGCGCCTCCGGCCGCGTGTGGGACCCGAGCGCCGTCATCGCCCGCGTGCACGCGGCGGGCGGCCTCGCGGTCGTCGCGGCCGACCTGCTCGCCCTCACCGTGATCACCTCGCCCGGCGAGCTGGGCGCGGACATCGCGGTCGGCACCTCGCAGCGCTTCGGCGTGCCCATGGGCTTCGGCGGTCCGCACGCGGGCTACCTCGCCGTGCGCGCCGGGCTCGAGCGCCAGATGCCCGGCCGCCTCGTGGGCGTCAGCCAGGACGCGGCCGGCCACCCCGCCTACCGCCTCTCGCTGCAGACGCGCGAGCAGCACATCCGCCGCGAGAAGGCCACCAGCAACATCTGCACGGCGCAGGTGCTCCTCGCGGTCATGGCCTCGATGTACGCCGTGTACCACGGGCCGAAGGGGCTCCGCGTGATCGCGCGGCAGGCGAACCGGGGCGCGCGTCGCCTCGTCCGCTCGTTGGCGACGGTGGGCGTCGAGCCGATCCAGGCTGCCTTCTTCGACACCGTCCGCGTCTCCGTGCCGGGCCGAGCCGACGAGATCCTCGCCGCCGCCGCGGAGGGCGGCGTGAACCTGCTCCGCGTGGACGGCGACACGCTCGGCTTCAGCGTCGATGAGGCCACGCGCCCCGAGGACCTCGCGGTCGTCGCGCGCGCCTTCGGCGCCGAGCTCGCGGAGGACGAGGGCGCGCACGGCGACCTGTCCTCGATCCCCGAGCAGTCGATCCGCACGAGCGAGTACCTCACGCACGCCGTCTTCTCCACGCACCGCTCCGAGACCGGCATGATGCGCTACCTCAAGCGCCTCTCCGACAAGGACTACGCGCTCGACCGCGGCATGATCCCGCTGGGCTCCTGCACCATGAAACTCAACGCGGCCACCGAGATGGAGGCCGTGACCTGGCCCGAGTTCCAGGCCATACACCCGTTCGCGCCGGCCGACGACGTCGAGGGGTACCTCGAGCTCGTGCTCCAGCTGGAGACCTGGCTCGCCGACGTCACGGGCTACGACACCGTGAGCCTCCAGCCGAACGCGGGCAGCCAGGGCGAGCTCGCGGGCCTCCTCGCGATCCGCGGCTACCACCTCGCGAACGGCGACGACGCGCGCACGGTCTGCCTCATCCCGCAGAGCGCGCACGGCACCAACGCGGCCAGCGCCGTGCTCGCCGGCATGCGCGTCGTGGTCGTGGCGTGCGACGAGCTCGGCAACGTCGACCTCGACGACCTGCGCGCGAAGATCGCGGCGCACCGCGACGAGCTCGCGGGCCTGATGATCACGTACCCCTCCACCCACGGCGTCTACGAGCACGAGGTCGGCGCGATCTGCGAGGCCGTGCACGAGGCCGGCGGCCAGGTCTACGTCGACGGCGCGAACCTCAACGCGCTCCTCGGCTTCGCCCGCTTCGGCGACTTCGGCGGCGACGTCTCGCACCTCAACCTGCACAAGACGTTCTGCATCCCGCACGGCGGCGGCGGACCCGGCGTCGGCCCGGTCGCGGCAAAGGCGCATCTCGCGCCCTTCCTGCCCGGCCACCCGCAGGCGCAGCGCAACGTGCACGCGCTCGTGCAGGACGGCGTCGTCTCGACCATCGAGCATGGCGGCGCCCCCGTGTCGGCAGCTCCCTACGGATCCCCGAGCATCCTCCCCATCAGCTGGGCCTACGTCCGCATGATGTGCGCGGAGGGCCTCAAGCAGGCGACCGGCGCCGCGGTGCTATCGGCGAACTACATCGCCGCCCGGCTCCGCGACCACTACCCCGTGCTCTACGCGGGGGAGGACGGCCTCGTCGCGCACGAGTGCATCCTCGACCTGCGTCCGCTCACGGCCGCGACGGGGATCACGGTGGACGACGTGGCCAAGCGCCTCGTCGACTACGGCTTCCACGCGCCGACGATGAGCTTCCCGGTGCCGGGGACGCTGATGGTCGAGCCCACGGAGAGCGAGGACCTCGCCGAGGTCGAGCGCTTCATCGCGGCGATGATCGGCATCAAGCAGGAGGCCGACTCGGTCGCCGCGGGCGAGTGGCCGGCCGACGACAACCCGCTGCGGAACGCGCCGCACACGGCCGAGTCGGTCATCGCGGGGGAGTGGACGCACGCCTACACGCGCGAGCGCGCCGTCTACCCGGTGTCGACCCTGGTGCGCGACAAGTACTGGCCGCCGGTGCGCCGCATCGACCAGGCGTACGGCGACCGCAACCTGTTCTGCGCCTGCCCGCCGCCGGAGGCGTTCGCCTGATGGGCGGCGACTGACGCACCACGCACGCACCGACGAGGGCGGCGGGACCGAATGGTCCCGCCGCCCTCATCGGTGTCTCCGGCCGCGGCCGGTCGTGCTCCTAGTGCTCCGTCGCCTTCTCCGCGCCGTGCCCGGTGAGCGACCGCACGTCCATCTCGGCCGCGACCAGCGGGTCCTCCTTGCGCGTGGAGGTCACCGTCCCGATCCAGCCGAGCAGGAACCCGACGGGGATCGACACGATCCCGGGGTTGCTCAGCGGGAACCACGAGAAGTCCGCCCCCGGGATCATCGACGTCTCCGCGCCCGACACCACCGGCGAGAACGCGATCAGCACGAGCGCCGTCCCGAGCCCGCCGTACATGCTGAGCACCGCGCCCCGCGTGGAGAACCGGCGCCAGTAGAGGGAGTACAGGATGGTGGGCAGGTTCGCGCTCGCCGCCACCGCGAAGGCCAGCGCCACGAGGAACGCGACGTTCTGCCCGTTCGCGCCGATGCCCGCGAGGATCGACACGAGGCCGATGACGACCACGGTGATCCGCGCGACGCGCACCTCGCCGTTCGCCGAGACCTGCCCCTTCTTGATGACGCTCCCGTACACGTCGTGCGCGAACGACGCCGCCGCCGTGATGGTGAGCCCGGCGACCACCGCCAGGATCGTCGCGAACGCCACCGCCGCGATGATCCCGAGCAGGATCGGCCCGCCGAGCTCGAGCGCCAGCAGGGGAGCGGCGGAGTTGACGCCGCCGGGTGCCGCGAGGATCCGCTCGCTCCCGAGCAGCGCGCCCGCCCCGTACCCGAGCACCAGGGTGAAGAGGTAGAAGATCCCGATGAGCCAGATCGCCCAGACGACGCTCCGCCGCGCCTCCTTCGCGGTCGGCACCGTGTAGAAGCGCATGAGCACGTGGGGGAGTCCTGCCGTCCCGAGCACCAGCGCGAGCGCGAGCGACAGGAAGTCGAGCTTCGTGATCCCCGTGGCCCCGTACTGGTTGCCGGGCTCGAGGACGGGCTTGTCCGCCGCCGCCGCCGCGGCGCCGAGCAGGTCCGAGACGTCGAAGCCGTGGATCGCGAGCACCCACACCGTCATCACGGCGGCACCCGCGATGAGCAGGCACGCCTTGATGATCTGCACCCAGGTCGTGCCCTTCATCCCGCCGACGAGCACGTAGACGATCATCAGTGCGCCCACGACCGCGATCACGAGCGACTGCCCGAGCCGGTCGTCGATCCCGAGCAGCAGCGAGACGAGCCCGCCCGCCCCCGCCATCTGCGCGAGCAGGTAGAAGAAGCAGACCGCGAGCGTGGTGGTCGCGGCCGCGAGCCGCACCGGCCGCTGCTTCAGCCGGAAGCTCAGCACGTCGGCCATCGTGAACTTGCCCGTGTTGCGCATGAGCTCCGCCACGAGCAGCAGGGCCACGAGCCACGCGACCAGGAACCCGATCGAGTAGAGGAACCCGTCGTACCCGTTGATGGCGATGGCTCCGACGATCCCGAGGAACGACGCTGCAGAGAGGTAGTCGCCCGCGATGGCCGTGCCGTTCTGCGGGCCGGTGAACGAGCGGCCGGCCGCGTAGTAGTCCGCGGCGGTCGAATTGTTCCGGCTCGCGCGGAAGACGATCACGAGCGTGACGACCACGAACGCCCCGAAGATCGAGATGTTGAGGACAGGGTCGCCCGTGTCGGTCGTGGGCGTGGTCGCCATGGCCGCTGTGCCCGGCGCGATCACCGTCGGCCGCCCTTCCGGCGCTTCGGCGTCGTGGATCCGCGCGGCCCCTCGAGAGCGACGCGCTCCCGCTCCTCGAGGTCGGCGCGGATCTCCGCGGCGATGGGATCGAACCGCGAGTTCGCGCGGCTCACGTACCAGGTGGTGATCGCGAAGGTGGTCACGAACTGCCCGAGCCCCAGCAGGATCCCGAGGTTCACGTTCCCGATGACGGGCGTGGACATGAAGTCGTGCGCGTAGTCCGACAGCAGCACGAACGCGAAGTACCAGACGAGGAATGCCACGGCGAGCGGGAAGACGAAGCTGCGATGCGCACGCTTCAGCTCGCGGAACCGGGCCGAGTCCTCGACCTCCAGGTAGTCGATGGCCGGCCGGGGGTCCCCGGTCGGATGAGCGGCGTCGCCCATGAGATCTCCTCGAGATGAAGCCGCACATCGTCGTGCGGCTTTCCCAGGTTAGGCACAGGTGCGGGTGATGCGCCAGGCCCGCGCCCCCGACGGCGCGCGAACGCCTGTCAGCCGAACAGCCCCGGCAGCAGCGCCAGCGCGACCGGGTATCCCACGAAGCTCACGACGTCGAGGATCAGGTGCGCCACCACGAGCGGCGCCGTGCGGCCGAAGCGCACGTAGCACCAGCCGAACACGACCCCCATCGCGACGTTCCCGAAGAAGGGCCCGTAGCCCTGGTAGAGGTGGTAGCTCCCGCGCAGCACGGCCGCCGCGAGGATGACGGTCCACATGCCGATCCGCCCGTGACCCCAGCCGAGCTCGCGCAGCCGCGTGAAGAGGTAGCCGACCACGATCACCTCCTCCTGCAGCGCGGCACGGAGGGCCACGAGCACGAGCACCGGTACGGTCCACCAGTACGAGTCGAGCGCGGTCGGCACCACGTCCACCGTGATCCCGAGCGCGCGGCCGGCGAAGTACAGGCCGAGTCCGGGCACGCCGATGAGGGCCGCGAGGCCGAACCCGGCGGCGACGTCGCGCCCCGGACTCGCGAGGTCGAACCCGATGCGCCGGAAGGCGCTCCGCCCCGGCTGCCACAGCAGGAAGAGCACGAGGGCCACGGGGACCAGGGCCGTCGCGATGTCGAGCAGCTGGTACAGGAGATCGAACGCCTGCCGGTCGTTCAGGCTCCGGTTGATGGTCGCGCTCTGCGAGCCGAGGGCCTCCTGCCGCGTGGACAGGTCGACGATGCGCAGCACCGAGTACACGGCGCTCGCCCCGAGCGACAGCCCGAGCACGATGGCGATCTCCCACCGCAGCCGCGTCCGCGTGGCACGCTCCAGTGGCGGGCGGGGAGCGCGGGGGATGGCGGGAGCGTCGGGCACGGGCCGATCCTAGGCGCGGGATGCCGGCCGGCCGCCCGCGGCCCGGACGTGGCTGGTGAGGCCCCTGACGACGCGATCCGTCGCCGCGGTCAGCGGGAACGCGCGATCCCGACCGTCCAGACGCACGGATCCGGACTGCCGCGCGCGGATCCACGCGTCCGCGTTACCGGTGTGTAACGTTTGGGCCCAGTTTTTGCAAAGACTCCCAGCCGTACCTAGGGTCATTCTTATCTGCGCGGTCGACCGCACGCACGGTCGGTCCGCGCCATTCCCATGCACAGGAGGACCCTTGAAAATCAGACGCCTCGCAGCGGCTGGTGCCGTCATCGTCTCCGGTGCCCTCGTACTCAGCGGCTGCTCTGCGCCCGCCCAGGAGTCCGAGGTCATCGCCGGCACTGAGATCACCGTGGCCTGGAACGACCCGTTCCTCGAGTACAACAACGGTTCGGCGACCGGAAACGCGTCCGCCAACACGAACATCGTGTACCTGACGAACCAGTCCTTCAACTACTACGACGACGGCCCGTCGCTTGTCAAGAACACCGACTTCGGCACCTACGAGAAGGTGTCCGACAACCCGCTGGTCGTGAAGTTCACGATCAACGACGGAGTCAAGTGGAGCGACGGCACCCCCGTCGACGCTGCGGACATGCTCCTGAACTGGGCCGCGAACACGACGAATGTCAACACCGTGGGCGACGACGCCGTCAAGAAGGACGACACCGGCGCGGCGACGGTCGGCGACGACCAGGTCTTCTTCAACTCGGGCGCCGTGCCAAACACCCGCCTCGGCCTGGTCACCAAGACCCCCGAGATCGGCGACGACGGCCGGAGCCTCACCTACACGTACGACCAGCCCTACGTGGACTGGGAGATCGCGACCGGCAACGGCGTCGGCGTCTCCGCGCACGGCACCACGCAGCTCGCGTTCCCCGACGAGAACCTCTCGCCCGAGGACGCCAAGAAGAAACTGATCACGGCGATCCAGGACAAGGACGCGAAGGTCCTCTCCCGCATCTCGCATGTATGGAACGACGGCTACCGCTTCTCGGACATGCCCACGGAGCCGCAGAAGACCCTGGGCGACGGCGCATACACGATCACGGACCTCAAGGCCGACCAGTACGTCACCCTGACGGCCAACAAGGAGTACACCGGAACCAAGAAGCCGAAGTACGAGAAGATCACCGTCCGCTTCATCGCCGACCCGCAGGCGCAGATCCAGGCCCTCTCCAACGGCGAGGTCCAGATCGCGTCCGGTCAGCCCACGGCCGACCTCCTCCAGCAGGTCCAGGGACTCAGCGGCATCGAGTACAAGGGCCAGGCCGAGGGCACGTATGAGCACGTCGACCTCCAGGTCACCAACGGCGGCCCATTCGACCCGGCGAAGTACGGCGGCGACGCCGAGAAGGCCAAGCTCGTCCGTCAGGCGTTCTTCAAGACGCTGCCGCGCGAGGAGATCCTCGACAAGCTGATCAAGCCCCTCCAGTCGGACGCGGAGCTCCGCAACTCGAACGTCTACGTGCCCGGCACGCCGGAGTACGAGGCGTCCGTCGAGAAGAACGGCTACAAGGACCAGGCGGTCGACATCGACGGTGCCAAGGCGGACCTCGCGAAGGCCGGCGTCACGGGCACGATCGACGCCCGCGTCATCTACGGCCAGGGCAACACGCGCCGCCAGCAGGAGTTCTAACTCATGCGCCAGTCGGCCGCGCTGGCCGGCTTCAACCTCATCGACGTGAACAGCGCCACGTGGGGCGCCGACCTGTCCAGCAAGACGGGCTCCTACGACATCGCCCTCTTCGGATGGCAGTCGGTGAGCCTCGGTGTCGGCGAGTCCGGCCCGAACTACCAGACCGGTGGCATCAACAACTACTACGGCTGGTCGAACCCCGAGATCGACTCGCTGTTCAAGCAGCTGGACACGGAGACGGACAAGGACAAGCAGCTCGCGCTGGTCATTCAGGCCGAGACCCTCATCCAGCAGCAGAGTTGGACGACGCCCATCTACCAGTTCCCCGGCCTCACCGCCTGGAGCAAGACGGTGTCGGGCGTCAAGCCCGCGTTCCTGTCGCCCAACTGGTTCTGGAACCACTGGGATTGGGCCCCGGCGCAGGCAGTCGCGCAGTAGCACGACAGCAGTGAGCACCGTCCATTGAACGGGAGGGTGCGAGGGTGCCGAGGCCGCCTGGCCTCGGCACCCTCTCCATGTCCGTTGCCGATTCGTGATCCGCGGATCCGGCCGCGTATGCTCTCGTCGGGCCGGGTCACGAGCCCTGGCCGAACACAGAAAGGGACGTCGTCGCCCTGTGCTTACCTTACGTCTTGAGACGTCTCGTCGCGTCGTTCTTCGTCCTCCTGGGCGCCAGCTTCATCATCTACAACCTGGCGGCCAATTCCGGTGATCCCCTTCAGGATCTGCGCGAGAACCCGTCGCCGAACCGCGATGCGCTCATCGCCGCTCGAGTCGACCTCCTCGACCTCGACGTGCCGTCGCCGCTGCGCTACTTCATCTGGCTCGGTGGGGTGTTCAAGGTCTTCATCGGCCAGGTCGACCTCGGCAAGGCCATCGACGGCCGCGAGGTCAACGAGATCATCGCCAACGCCGCCGGGCAGACGATCCAGCTGGTGACGATCGCCACGATCATCGCCGTGCTCATCGGCGTCTCCATCGGCATGACGACCGCGCTCCGCCAGTACAGCGGCTACGACTACACGGTCACCTTCGCGTCGTTCCTCTTCTTCTCCCTGCCGATCTTCTTCGTGGCCGTGCTGCTCAAGCAGTACGTCGCCATCGGCTTCAACGACTTCCTCGTGAACCCGTCGATCCCGCCGATCATGATCGTGGTCCTCTCGCTCGTCTCGGGCTTCGTCTGGATGAGCATCATCGGCGGCGACCCGAAGCCGCGCCTCATCGTCTTCGGCTCCGCCACGGTCATCACCGCGGTCGTGCTCATCTACCTGCTCGCCACGGACTGGTTCTCGCGCCCCGGCCTCGGCATCCTGCTCATCGCCGCGCTCGGCGCCCTCGTCGCGGTGCTCATCACGTCGCTCTCGACCGGGTTGCGCAACCGACGGGCCTTCTACTCCGCGCTCGCCATGGCCGTCCTCGGCGCCGCGCTCTGGTACCCGCTGCAGTACGTGCTGACCGTCTCCGCCCCCTGGTGGATCACCATCGTGCTGATCGTCGCCTTCGTCGTCGTCGGCGTGGTCGTCGGCTACGTCGTCGGCCAGAACGACAAGCCCATCGTCGCCCGCGGCGCCGGCATCACCGGTGGCCTCGTCGCGCTGCTGATCATCGTCGACCGCGTCATGCAGGTGTGGCCCGACTACGCGACCAACACGCGTGGCCGCCCCATCGCCACGGTCGGTGCCGTGACCCCCGGGCTCAACGGCTCGGTCTGGCAGGGCATGCTCGACAGCTACACGCACCTCCTGCTGCCGACCATCGCGATCCTCCTCATCTCCGTCGCGAGCTACTCCCGCTACTCGCGGGCGAGCCTCCTCGAGGTGATGAACCAGGACTACGTGCGCACCGCACGCGCCAAGGGCCTCACCGAGCGCACCGTGATCATGCGCCACGCGTTCCGCAACGCCATGATCCCCGTCGCCACCGTCATCGCGTTCGACGTGGGCGGGCTCATCGGCGGCGCGGTGATCACCGAGACGATCTTCGCCTGGAAGGGCATGGGCTCCGTGTTCCAGGACGCCCTGAACAAGACCGACCTCAACCCGCTGATGGGGTTCATCCTGATCACGAGCATCCTCACCGTGATCTTCAACATGCTGGCCGACATCCTGTACTCGGTCCTCGATCCTCGAATCCGGGTGAGCTGACACATGTCCAACGCACTGATGGGGAACCCCAACGACCCCCACAACGACCCGCACCTCCCGGAGGGGGGGCAACTCCGAGCTGACGATCGAGCAGCGCGAGGTGGAGGGGCTCAGCCAGGGCACCGTCGTCCGCCGCCGGTTCCTCCGCCACAAGGGCGCGATGACCTCGGTTGTCGTCCTGCTGCTCATGGCGGCTCTCGTGTACTCGTCCGTCGGCATCCAGCTCTTCGGCGTCCGCGTCCCCGGCTGGTGGATGTGGAACTACGAGGACGTCTCGCCCGTCGTCAACGGCGGCAACCCCACCTGGCAGCTGCCGTTCCAGTTCGGTACCCACCCCTTCGGCCAGGACGAGATCGGGCGCGACATCTTCGCCCGCGTCATGCGCGGCACCCAGCAGTCCATAGTCGTCATGGTGCTGTACGGCATCATCGCCGCGTTCATCGGCATCGTCGTCGGCGCCGTCTCGGGCTTCTTCCGCGGTCGCATCGACTCTCTGCTCATGCGCTTCACGGACCTCATCATCGTGATCCCGGTCATCGTCATCGCGGCGGTCCTCGGCCAGACCTTCGGGAGCCTCGGAGCGGCCGTGCTCGGACTAGTCCTCGGCGTGGTCGGCTGGCCGAGCCTCGCGCGCTTGGTGCGCGGCGAGTTCCTCAGCCTCCGCGAGCGAGAGTTCGTAGACGCGGCCCGAGTCGCCGGGGCGTCGAACAGCCGAATCGTGTTCCGGCACATCCTGCCGAACGCCATCGGCGTGGTCATCGTGTCCACGACCCTGCTCATGAGCGCGGCCATCCTGCTCGAGGCGGCGCTTTCCTTCCTCGGCTTCGGCATCAAGAAGCCCGACGTCTCGCTCGGGCAGATCATCAACGAATACCAGGGAGCCTTCGCGACCCGGCCGTGGCTGTTCTGGTTCCCGGGCCTGTTCATCATCATCATCGCGCTGACCATCAACTTCATCGGCGACGGCCTGCGCGACGCGTTCGACCCGCGCCAGCGGCGCATGCCCGGCGGACAGGGGCCCTACAAGCAGATGTTCGCCATGCTCACCGGGCGGAACCGCCGCGACGCGGGTCCTGCGACCGGCTCCGGTGCCGCGGGAGTGCGCGTGCCGCCGCCCGTCGGCTCCGCGCGACCGGACGCCCAGGCCGACGGCCAGGCGCCCGATAGCACGGACGGCCGATGACGGTCCCGGCGGCGAGCCGGGCCCTCAGCCGCGGGCTCGCCGCGGGTCGCGCCTCAGATCGGGCCGGTCAGCACCGTCGCCGCGACGAGCACCGCGAGCACGGCGATCTCCGCCCAGTGCGTTCGCACGCGCGGGGCCTCCTCCTCCACCGGGCCGCCCAGGTGGCCCGCCTCGCGGAGGTCGGCCAGGTGCAGGCGGATCACCGTGGCCGCGTCGCCGGAGTCGGTGCGGGGCAGGTCGCCGCGGCGCGCGTCCTGCATCATGGCGCTGAGATACGGCTGGTTCCGCTCCTCCTTCGTCGTGATGTAGGCGTTCGAGTGCCGGCCGGGCGCCGGGGCGGCCCAGGCCGTGACGCGTTCGTGCGCGGTGGTGATGTTCAGAGCCCACTTGGTGTCGACCTCGCGGATCGCGGGCCACGAGAACTCGTGCGTGCGGAAGACGTTGCGGATTTCGATGCCCTCGGTCGCGATGCGCACGCGCGGGTGCCAGAAGACGAGCCACGACGCGTAGGCCAGCATGACCGGGCCCCACACCGCCGTCGGCAGGAGGTCGGCCCGACCCCCGACCACGGTGCTCACGAGCACCAGGACCGCGATCGCCGAGACGATCACGGTCAGCAGGCGTCCGAACGACGGGCGGATGACGACGGGCTGATCCATGGCCTCATCGTCCCACGGCCCGCCTCGGCACCCCTCGACACCCCCACTTCCAGCAGCCAGGAGTACGCAGCATGAGCGCTCACGCGAACGGGACGGACCCGATCGTCCCCATCCTCGAGGTCTCCGGCCTCGGAGTCGACTTCTGGGTCGGCGACGAGTGGATCCCCGCGGCCATCGACCTCGACTACAAGGTCAACCCGGGCGAGGTCCTCGCGATCGTGGGCGAGTCCGGCTCCGGCAAGTCCGTCAGCTCCATGTCGCTGCTCGGCCTCCTGCCGAAGAACGGCCGGGTCCGGGGGAGCGCGAAGCTCAAGGGCGTCGAGATGGTGGGCGCCGACCAGGCCACGCTGCGGAAGGCACGCGGCAACGACATCGCCGTGATCTTCCAGGAGCCGATGACGGCGCTCAACCCCGTGTACACGGTGGGTTTCCAGATCGTCGAGGCCCTTCGGGTCCACAACTCGATCATCCCGTCGGCCGCCAAGGTGCGCGCGCTCGAGCTGCTGAAGCTCGTCGAGATGCCGGATCCCGAGAAGGCGTTCGACTCCTACCCGCACCAGCTGTCCGGCGGCCAGCGCCAGCGCGCGATGATCGCCCAGTCGCTGTCGTGCGACCCCGACATGCTCATCGCGGACGAGCCCACCACGGCGCTCAACGTGACGATCCAGGCCGAGATCCTCGACCTGCTGCGCAGACTTCACCAGCGCCTCAACAGCGCGATCGTGATCATCACGCACGACATGGGCGTGGTGGCCGACCTCGCGACCAACGTCATCGTGATGAAGAGCGGCCGCATCGTCGAGCGCGGCTCGGTGCGCGAGATCTTCCAGGCGCCCAAGGACCCGTACACGAAGCAGCTGCTCGCGTCGGTGCCGCACCTCGGCACGGGCGAGGCCTCGCAGGTCGAGATCGCCGAGCGCACCACCGAGCCCGCCATCTCCCTCAAGGAGGTGGACATCGACTACCCGAAGCTCGGCCGCGTGCCGGCGTTCCGGGCGGTCACGGGCGCGTCGTTCGACATCCACCCCGGCGAGGTCGTCGGCGTCGTGGGTGAGTCGGGATCCGGCAAGACGACCATCGCGCGCGCCGCGGTGGGCCTCCTGCCCGTCGCGGGCGGCGAGCTCACCGTCGCCGGTCGGCGCATGACCGGGATCTCGGCGAAGGACCTCCGGGCCGTGCGCCGCGAGATCGGCATCGTGTTCCAGGACCCGGGCTCCTCGCTCAACC
This sequence comes from Clavibacter sp., assembly GCF_014802555.1. Classification (NCBI taxonomy): domain Bacteria; kingdom Bacillati; phylum Actinomycetota; class Actinomycetes; order Micrococcales; family Microbacteriaceae; genus Clavibacter; species Clavibacter sp. Next base: position 15,947 of record NZ_JAAVCB010000059.1, read on the forward strand.
CGCGCTGGCCCATCGGCCAGAGCATCGGCGAGCCGCTCGAGCTCTCGGGCCAGTTCTCGAAGAAGCAGCAGAGCGACCGGGTCGAGGAGCTCCTCGAGCAGGTGGAGCTGCCGCGCAGCTTCCGCAACCGCTACCCGAACGAGCTCTCCGGCGGCCAGCGCCAGCGCGTCGGCATCGCCCGGGCCCTCGCGCTCCGGCCCAAGGTGCTCGTCGCCGACGAGCCCACGTCGGCGCTCGATGTGTCGGTGCAGGCCCGCGTGCTCGCGCTGCTGCAGGAGATCCAGAAGGAGCTCCAGTTCGCGTGCCTGTTCGTCAGCCACGACCTCGCAGTGGTCGACTTGCTCGCCGACCGCATCGTCGTGATGAACCACGGCAAGATCGTCGAGCAGGGGCCGACCGAGTCGATCCTCCGGAACCCCCAGCACCCGTACACGCAGAAGCTCATCGCCGCCGTGCCGCTGCCGGATCCCGACCAGCAGAAGGAGCGCCGCGAGCTCCGCGAGGCCCTGCGGGACCAGCAGCCGCCCGCGGCCTGATCCGCGCCGCACGACCCGGCTCGCCGCCCATAGCGCCCCCCCTCGCGGGGGCGCGCGGGCGGCGGGCCTCGTCGTGCCGCTCGCGTAGGATCGACGGCGATGGACAGCGACACGCGAGGCCCCGAGGCCATAGGAGCCCGGCGCCCGCGAGGGATCCGCCGGGTCGTCCGGGGCGCATCCGCCGCCGTCGCCGTTGCGCTCGTCGCCGGCCTCGCCGCCTGCTCGCCGACCACCGGCATGGTCGCCGACACGGAGATCCGCGCCGCCGTCCCCACCACCTTCACCTCGTACAACGCGGCGTCGCGCACGGGCGGCACCGAGGGCAACCGGGAGATCGTGCACGCGACGAACTCGCGGTTCTCCGAGGTCGCCGCCGACGGCACGGTCGCCACCGACCCGGGCTACGGATCCGCGCGGGTCGTCTCGCGCGACCCCTTCACCGTCGAGTACACCGTCGCGGAGGGCGTCCGCTGGTCCGACGGCGAGCCCGTCGACGCGGCGGACCTCCTGCTCGCGTGGGCCGCCGGATCCGGCGCGCTCGACACCCCCGGCTACGACCCGGCCGGGTACGTCGACGATGCGACGGGCGGCTACACGGGTCCGCTCCCCGAGCAGACCGTCTTCTTCGACGCGGCCGCCGACGAGGCGCTCACCCACGTCACCCGCACGCCCGAGATCGGGGACGGCGGCCGGTCGATCACCATGGTGTTCGACCAGTACACGCCGGACTGGCGCCTCGCGTTCGAGGTGGGCCTGCCCGCGCACAGCGTGGCGCAGCTCGCGCTCGACATGTCGAGCCCCGGCCGTGCGAAGCAGACGCTGGTGGACGCCGTGCAGGATCGCGCCCCCGAGCTCCTGTCGCCCATCTCCGACGCGTGGAACCGGGGCTTCGGCGTGGCCGAGATCGCGGCGCACCCCGATCGCGCCGTGGGCTCGGGCCCGTACGCCATCGAGTCGATCGACCCGGGGACCTCCATCACGCTGCGCGCCAACCGCTTCTACACGGGGCTGCACCGGCCGTCGGTCGAGCGCATCGTCGTGTCCACGATCGAGGATCCGGACGCCGCCGTCGCCGCCCTCCAGGCGGGGGACGTCGACGTCATCGCGCCAGCGGCCGACGCGGAGGTGGCCGACGCGCTGTCCGGGATCGACGGCGTGCAGGTCGTGCGCGGATCCTCCGCCTCCTGGGAGCGCCTCGACCTGCAGACGCTCGGCGCGCGCGACCCCGCCATGTCCGACGCCGCGGTCCGCACGGCCTTCCTCTCCACCATCCCGCGCGACGCGATCGTCCGCGAGGCCGCGCTGCCCGTGGATCCCGACGCGACGACGCGCGACTCCTTCGTGCTCGCGCCCGGCACGGACGGGTATGCCGACCAGGTGCGCGCGAACGGGTCCAGCCGCTTCGGCGACGTCGACCTCGACGAGGCGCGGCAGCTGCTCGCGTCGGTCGGGCGGGCGGCCCCCGAGGTGTGCGTGCTCTTCGACCCCGCCGACCCCCGCAAGGTGGCCGCGTTCGACGCGATCCGCGACTCCGCCGAGAAGTCCGGCTTCGTCGTGACCGACTGCTCGACCCCGCAGTGGGAGAGCGTCCTCGACCAGCCGGGCGCCTACGACGCCGCGCTCGTCTCGTCGGAGGACGCGTACCCCTCCGTCGCCGGGATCCGCGCCGCGCACGAGGCCAGGGCCGACGCGCGCGACGGACAGGCGACGGCCGACCCCGACGTCGCGTCCCTCTTCTCCTCGCTCAGCCGCACGGAGGACGCGGACGCGCGCGACGAGCTCCTCCTGCGCCTGGACCGGCGCATGTACGGCGACCGCGCCGGCCTCCCGCTCTACCAGCTGCCCGCGCTCGCGGCCGTGCGCGACCGGGTCGGCGGGGTGCAGGTCTCGCCGCACCAGGCCGGGATCCTCGACGACGCCTGGCGCTGGACCCTCTCTCCCGACGCTCCCTGAGCCCGGCTTGCATCGGCACGGTAGGCTGGTGGTCGCTGGGAATAGCAGACGGCGGCTCTTCGCCCTCCTCCCTTGATGACAAGGCCGGCACCCTCTCCACTGAAGGACAGCACTATGGCGCTAGTCGCGCGCAACGACCTCCGCAATGTGGCCATCGTGGCCCACGTCGACCACGGCAAGACCACGCTCGTCGACGCCATGCTCAAGCAGACGAACTCGTTCGACGCCCACTTCGAGGGCGAGGACCGCATGATGGACTCGAACGACCTCGAGCGCGAGAAGGGCATCACGATCCTCGCGAAGAACACCGCGGTGCTCTACAACGGGAAGCACGCGGACGGCTCGCCCATCGTCATCAACGTGATCGACACCCCGGGCCACGCCGACTTCGGCGGCGAGGTCGAGCGCGGCCTGTCCATGGTCGACGGCGTCGTGCTCCTCGTCGACGCGTCCGAGGGCCCGCTGCCCCAGACGCGCTTCGTGCTCCGCAAGGCGCTCGAGGCGAAGCTGCCCGTGATCCTCCTGGTCAACAAGACCGACCGCCCCGACGCGCGCATCGACGAGGTCGTGGCCGAGAGCCAGGACCTCCTCCTCGGCCTCGCATCCGACATGTCGGACGAGCACCCGGACCTCGACCTCGACGCGATCCTCGACGTGCCCGTCGTGTACGCGTCCGGCCGCAACGGCGCCGCGAGCTCGAACAAGCCCGAGAACGGCACGCTGCCCGACAACGACGACCTCGAGCCGCTCTTCAAGGCGATCCTCGATCACGTCCCGGCGCCCACCTACGACGACCAGCACCCGCTGCAGGCCCACGTCACCAACCTCGACGCGTCGCCGTTCCTCGGCCGCCTCGCCCTCCTGCGCGTCTTCAACGGCACGCTCAAGAAGGGCCAGCAGGTCGCCTGGGTCAAGCACGACGGATCCGTCAAGAACGTGAAGATCACCGAGCTCCTCATCACCAAGGCGCTCGACCGCTTCCCGACCGAGTCCGCGGGCCCCGGCGACATCGTCGCCGTCGCCGGCATCGAGGACATCACCATCGGCGAGACGCTCGCCGACCCGGAGGACGTCCGCCCGCTGCCCACCATCACGGTGGACGACCCGGCCATCTCGATGACCATCGGCACCAACACCAGCCCGCTCATCGGCAAGGTCAAGGGCCACAAGCTCACCGCCCGCATGGTCAAGGACCGCCTCGACCGCGAGCTCATCGGAAACGTGTCCATCAAGCTCGTCGACATCGGCCGCCCGGACGCGTGGGAGATCCAGGGCCGCGGCGAGCTCGCGCTCGCGATCCTCGTGGAGCAGATGCGCCGCGAGGGCTTCGAGCTCACCGTCGGCAAGCCGCAGGTGGTCGTCAAGCAGGTCGACGGCAAGGTGCACGAGCCCTACGAGCACCTCACCATCGACTCGCCCGAGGAGTACCTCGGCGCGATCACGCAGCTCCTTGCCGCCCGCAAGGGCCGCATGGAGGGCATGAGCAACCACGGCACCGGCTGGGTCCGCATGGAGTTCGTCGTCCCGTCGCGCGGCCTCATCGGCTTCCGCACGGAGTTCCTCACCATCACGCGCGGCGCCGGCATCGCCAACGCCGTCTCGCACGGCTACGAGCAGTGGGCGGGCGAGATCACGACCCGCGTCAACGGCTCGATCGTCGCCGACCGCGCCGGCGTGGCCACCCCGTTCGCCATGGTGGCCCTGCAGGAGCGCATGTCGTTCTTCGTGGAGCCGACCCAGGAGGTCTACGAGGGCATGGTCGTGGGTGAGAACTCGCGTGCCGACGACATGGACGTGAACATCACCAAGGAGAAGCAGCTGACCAACATGCGTCAGTCCACCTCCGACTCCTTCGAGCGCATGACCCCGTCGCGGAGGCTGACGCTCGAGGAGTGCCTCGAGTTCGCCCGCGAGGACGAGTGCGTGGAGGTCACGCCCGAGTTCGTCCGGATCCGGAAGGTCGAGCTCGACGCCAATGCGCGGCAGCGGAAGACCTCGCGGCTGAAGAAGCAGAACGCGTAACGCAGCATGACCCCGACGAGCCCGTCCGGCAGGTCCCTCCGCAGGAGGGAGTTGGCGGCCGGGCTCGTCCTCGTCCCCGCCCTGTTCCTCACGGGGTGCAGCCAGGTGGGCGAGGTCGTCCGCGACGCCGCCCACGAGGGCGCGAAGCAGGTGCGCCACAGCGTCGAGGACGTGATCGGCGACACGCTCGGCAAGGTGCAGGTCTCCACGGACGGCCACGTCCCGCCCTCCTTCCCGACGGATGCCGTGCCCTTCGCCGAGGGCAAGCTGCTCGGCGGGGGAGCTGCGCCCGAGGGCGCCGGCTGGGTGGCGCAGGTCGCCGTGCCGGACGTCGCGGGCGGGTTCGCCGACGCGCAGGCGCGGCTCGAGGCCGCCGGCTACGCCTCGAGCGACGTGGCGAGCGACGCGCAGAGCGGATACGGGCGGTTCACGACCGACGCGTACTCGGTCATCGTCACGGTGTCGGCGGATCCGGGCTCGCCCGTCGCCACGTACGTGGTCCTGCCCGCGGGCTGAGATCCGGGCCGGTCGGGCGCCGCCCGGGCTCAGGACGCGAAAAGCGTCTCCCCGACGTACCCGTCGCGCGTCGCGCCCGGCGGCACCGCCCAGATCCCGCTGCCCACGTGCCGCAGGTACTCGTTCATCGCGTCGCGGGCGAGGCTCCGCTGGATGGGGATGAACTGCGTGCGCGGATCCCGCTGGAACGCCAGGAAGAACAGGCCCGCGTTCAGTCGCCCGAGGTCGTCGTTGCCGTCGACGAAGTTGTAGCCGCGGCGCAGGAGCACCGCGCCGTCGTTGGCGTCCGGGTGCGCGAGGCGCACATGCGACGCGGGGTCGATGAGCGGTGCGCCCCCGCGCCCGACGGCGTGGAAGTCGGGCGCGGTCATCTCGGTGCCGCCGCTGAGGGGCGCGCCGGATCCCTTCGTGCGGCCGACGACGCGCTCCTGCTCGCGGAGCGACGAGCGGTCCCACGTCTCGATGGTCATGCGGATGCGGCGGGCGACCAGGTACGAGCCGCCCTGCATCCACGCCTCGGCGGGGGAGGATCCCGCGTCGGCCCAGACGTGGTCGTCGACCTGGCGCGTGTCCTCCGACTTCACGTTCGCGGTGCCGTCCTTGAAGCCGAACAGGTTCCGCGGGGTGACCTGCGCGCGGCTCGTCGAGGAGGTGCGGCCGAAGCCGAGCTGCGACCAGCGGATGGAGGCGCGGCCGAACGCGATGCGCGACAGGTTGCGGATCGCGTGCACGGCCACCTGCGGGTCATCGCTGCACGCCTGGATGCAGAGGTCGCCGCCCGTGGCCTGCGGGATGAGGGCCTCGCCCGGGAAGCGCGGGAGGTCGACGAGCGCGGCGGGCCGGCGGTCGGCGATGCCGAAGCGGTCGACGCCGTCGGCGGTCGTGAACAGCGAGGGGCCGAGGCCGAACGTGATGGTGAGGCCGGCGGGCGGCAGGTCCAGAGCCTCGCCCGTGTCGTCGGGCGGGGAGTCGTACGGGCCGTCGACCGCGCCGAGCGTGCCCGCGGATCCGCCGGCCGTCATGCGCGCGGCCGCGGCGCTCCAGTCCTTGAGCAGCGAGATCAGCCCCGCGCGGTCGATGTCGGCGACGTCGAACGCGGCGAAGTGCAGGCGGTCCTGGGCAGGGGTCGTGATGCCCGCCTGGTGCGCGCCGTGGAACGCGTACGTAGCGCCGCCCGCGGCCTGGCGCACGCCCGCGAAGGCGCGGTCGGCCAGGACGCCGCCGGCCGAGCCGACCAGGCCGCCGCCGAGCGCGCCCGCGCCGAGGAGGCCGAGGATCCCGCGGCGGGAGATGCCGGCGGGTGCCGAGGCGGCCGGGGGAGCGGGGGTCGCGGGAGCGGGCGCGGGAGCGTCGTCGGCCGCCGTGGTCTCGTGGTCCGTCATCAGCCGACAAGCGCGCCGGTGAGCTTCGACAGCGGCTCGGCCAGCGCGTTGACGCCGTCCGCGAGGCCCTTGACCTGCTCGGTGGTGAGCCTGTCGTAGGTCGTGAAGCCCTTGTCGAGGGTTCCGTAGGCGGCGAGCTCCGTCTCGAGCGACGCGAACTGCGCGTCGAGCGTGGCCACGAGCTGCGGGTCCTTCGGGGCGACGATGTCGCGGACGCCCTCGTACGCGACGCGCGCGCCCTCGAGGTTGGCCTGGAAGTCCCAAAGGTCGGTGTGCGACCAGATCTCCTCCTCGCCGGTGATCTTGCCGGAGGCGACCTCGTCCATCAGCCCGACCGCGCCGTTGGAGACCGTGGAGATGTCGACCGAGAAGCCGTCCGCGTGCACCGCGTCGTAGAGCTCCTGCGTGTCGGCGGTCAGCTCCTGGGCGAAGTGCGCGCGATCCGCGGTGCCGAGCGGCGTGTAGACGTCGCCGCCGTTCGCGTCGGGCGAGGGCTGCCAGAGGTCCTTCTCGATGCGGTGCCACCCGGTCCACTCGGTGCCGGGCTCGACGTCGGCCTCGCGGAAGTCGATCTCTGGGTCGAGGTCGCCGAAGGACTCTGCGACGGGCTCGACGCGCTCGTAGTACGCGCGGGCCGTGGGGTAGAGGGAGCGGGCTCTGTCGTCGTCGCTCGCGAGGTACGCGTCGGCGAACTCCTGCGTGGCCGGGAGCAGGCGGCCGACCTGGTCCTTGACGTAGGCGAGGTACGCAGCGGCCGCGTCCTGGCCCTGCTGCTCGGCGTCGCCCGCGAGCGCGACCTGGTCGCCCGTGACGGTGAAGGGCGCGCGGCCCACGCCGTCACCGACCATGCCGGGCTTGCAGACCGTGTAGTAGCTGCCGGGCTGGGCGGTGAGCACGAGGTCGCGCTCGATCCCGGGGCTCACGTTCTCGACCTCGCCGACGATGCGGAGGCCGTCATCCGCGAGCAGGTAGAACTCGGTGACCTGGTCGGTGGAGTTCGTGACGTGGAACGAGACCGTGCCGCTGGGGGCGGTCGCGGCGGACACGGTGCACGCGTCGGCGGAGCTGTCGACCGTGAGCTGCGTGACGCCGGAGTCCGCGGAGGCGGCACCGGCGCCGGCGTCGGCGGATCCGGTCGGGGCGTTCGCGACGCAGCCGGACAGGGCGAGGGCGGCGCCGGCGAGCAGGGCGGCGGCGGGGAGGGTCGAGCGCTTCATGGGACCTCGGGGGAGCGGGCCGGCGGTGCCGGGCGGTGGATGGAGCGGGAGAGCGGGAGGGATGCGGGCGTCAGCGCGCGGCGGGTGCGTCGGCGACGCGGGGTGCGTCGCCCGCGGGAGCGGTGTCGACGCGGGCGGCCGGGGGTGCGTCGGCCGGTCGCGCCCGCCGCCCCCGTCGCGCGAGCGTCAGGTAGACGGTGAGCGTGGGCACGACGTACAGCACCCACGTGATGGCCTCGAGCCAGGTGGTGGCGGGGGAGAAGTTGACGGTGCCCTTGAGGAGCGTGCCGTACCAGGATCCGGGCGGGACAGCGCCGGAGACGTCGAACGCGAGCGCGCCGAGGCCCGGGAGGATCCCCGCCTCCTGCAGGTCGTGCACCCCGTACGCGAGCACGCCGCCGGCCACGACGATGAGGAGCGCGCCGGTCCAGGTGAAGAAGCGCGCGAGGTCGATGCGGAGCACCCCGCGGTAGACGAGCCAGCCGAGCGCGACCGCGGTGACGAGCCCGAGGCCCGCGCCGACGAGCGGCATCGTGGTGGCGCCGGTGGCCTGCACGGCCGACCAGAGGAACAGGGCCGTCTCGATGCCCTCGCGGCCGACGGCGAGGAAGGCGACGGCGACGAGGCCCCACGCCGCACCCGCGATGGCCCGGTCGACCGCGCCCTGCAGCTCGGAGCGCATGTCCTTCGCGGTGCGGAGCATCCAGAACACCATCCAGGTGACGAGGCCCGTCGCGACGATGGAGAGGGATCCGCCGATGGCCTCCTGCGCCTCGAACGTGAGGCCGTAGGCGCCGTAGGTGAGGATCGCGCCGATGGAGAGCGCGAGCAGGACCGCGAGCCCGACGCCGAGCCAGAGCCGGCCGAGCACGTCGCGACGGCCGATCTTGACGACGTAGGCGATGAGGATGGTGACGACCAGCGCGGCCTCGAGGCCCTCGCGCAGGCCGATCAGGTAGTTCGCGAACACGCGTGCGCCTCTCCGGGCGGAGGGCGCGACGGGATGCGCCCTATTGCTGAGTCTGGGGAAATGTAGGTGAGGCTTGCCTTACCTCGTGCACAGTAGCGCGGGGGCGGGGGGCGCGTCCAGTCGATCCTCCCCGGGCAGCGCCCAGGGAGCGGTTCGCGGCCCGCGGCTAGGATCGCCGGATGACATCCGGCACGTCCCGACGCCCCGATCGGGCCGCCCGCACCGCCCGTCCCGAGCGTGAGCACGTCCTCCTCGTGCACGCCCACCCCGACGACGAGAGCATCGTCACAGGCGGCACCATCGCCAAGCTCGTGCGCGACGGCGTGCCCGTCACCGTGCTCACCTGCACGCGCGGGGAGCGCGGCGACGTCATCCCCGAGGAGCTCCGCTACCTGGAGGGCGACCTGCGCGCGCTCGCCGACCACCGCGAGACCGAGCTGGCCGACGCCATGGCCGCGCTCGGCGTCACCGACCACCGATTCCTCGGCGACGCCGACGCGCGCTGGCGCGGCCTCGAGGCGCGCCGCTACGTCGACTCCGGCATGGAGTGGGGCGACGACGGCGTGCCCGTGGCGCTGCGCCCGCTCGATCCCGACTCGCTGTGCGCGGGCGACGAGGCCGACGAGGCGCGCGACGTGCTCGCGGTGATCGCGGACGTCGACGCCACGAGCGTGATCACCTACGACGACCACGGCGGCTACGGACACCCGGACCACGTGCGCACGCACCTCATCGCGACCTGGGCGGCCGAGGAGGCGGGGATCCCCGCGTACCTCATCACGACGACCGCGTCGTCGGCACGCGAGGCGCACGAGCTCGTGGCCGCGCGCGGTCGGTTCCCCGCGCCCGACGCCGATCCCGCCGGCACGCTCGTGCTGCCGGACGACCAGGTCGACCTCGCCGTGGACGCGTCCGAGGTGCTCGACGCGAAGATCCGCGCGATCGCCGCGTACCGCACCCAGACCGTCGTCGACGGCGACCAGTTCGCGCTCTCGCACGGCATCGGCGCGCCCATCGCGCCCGTCGAGCTGTTCCGGCTCCACCGGCCCGCCGGCGCGACGCCGGACGACGGCGCACCGCGGCCCCCGCGCGGCGCGCAGCGCATCGGCACGGCGGTCGCGTCGCTCGTGCTCGGCCTGCTGGTGGGCGCGGTCGGAACGGCCGCGCACCGCGCCACGCTGCCCGTGGGCGGGATCCCGCTGCCGGTGGGCCTCGTGCTCGCGCTCGCGACGCTCGCGTGCCTGCTGGTCGCGTTCCGCCTGCTCCTCGTCGACCGCCTGCACGCGCTCTGCCTCGGGCTCGGCGTCGTCGCCGCCGTCGCGGTGCTCGGCACGCAGGGGCCGAGCGGATCCGTGCTGTTCCCCGACGACGGGCTGAGCCAGGTCTGGGCGATCGCGCCCGCGATCCTCGTCGCGGCCGTCGTCGTGTGGCCGCGGTTCTCGAACCGCGCGCCCGGCTCCGCGGCCCGCCCGGATGCCGCCGCTGCCGCGGGATCCGGCGCCCCGGCCCCGGCCGGGACCGGTTCGCGCGCCGCGTAGACTCGTCGCGCCGCACCGCTCCCGGAAGGACCCGCCCGAAGTGACCTACGTCATCGCTCTGCCCTGTGTCGACGTGAAGGACCGCGCCTGCATCGACGAGTGCCCGGTGGACTGCATCTACGAGGGCGAGCGGAGCCTGTACATCCACCCCGACGAGTGCGTGGACTGCGGTGCGTGCGAGCCGGTGTGCCCCGTCGAGGCGATCTACTACGAGGACGACCTGCCCGAGAAGTGGTCGGACTACTACACGGCCAACGTCGAGTTCTTCGCCGAGATGGGATCCCCGGGCGGCGCGACGAAGGTCGGCGTCACCGCGGGCGACCACCCCGTGATCGCTGCCCTCCCCATCCAGAACGGCTGACGCGCGTGGCCCTCGGCGAGCTCCCCGACTACCCCTGGGACCAGATGGCCCCGTACGCCGAGCGGGCGCGCCGCCACCCCGACGGCATCGTCGACCTCAGCATCGGGTCGCCCGTGGATCCGACGCCCACGCTCATCCGCGACGCGCTCGCCTGGGCGACGGACGCGCACGCGTACCCCACCACCGTCGGCACGCCGGAGCTCCGGCAGGCGATGGTCGACTGGCACGCGCGTCGGCGGAACGCGACGCTCGGCACCGACCAGGTGCTGCCGACCATCGGGTCGAAGGAGATGGTGGCCTGGCTGCCGTTCATGCTCGGCCTCGGCGAGGGGGACGCGGTCGTGCACCCCCGCGTCTCCTACCCGACCTACGCGATCGGCGCGGCGCTCGCCGGCGCGGAGAGCGTGCCCGCCGACGATCCCGCCGAGTGGCCCGCGCACACCCGCCTCGTCTGGCTGAACTCGCCCGGCAACCCCGACGGCCGGGTCCTCGGCGTCGACGAGCTGCGCGCCGCGGTCGCCCGCGCGCGCGAGCTCGGCGCCGTCATCGCGAGCGACGAGTGCTACGCCGAGCTCGGCTGGGACGGGGAGTGGGCCTTGGGGCCGACGCCCTCGATCCTCGACGCGCGCGTCGTCGGCGACGACCACGCGGGCGTCCTCGCGCTGTACTCGCTCAGCAAGCAGTCGAACCTCGCCGGCTACCGGGCCGCGCTCGTCGCGGGCGACCGGGAGCTCATCGCCCGCCTCATCCGCGTCCGCAAGCACGCGGGGCTCCTCCCGCCCGCGCCGCTGCAGCACGCCATGACCGTGGCGCTCGGCGACGACGCGCACGTGCGCGTCCAGCGCGAGCTCTACCGCGCGCGCCGCGACGTGCTGCGTCCCGCGCTTGAGGACGCCGGCTGGCGCATCGACCGCAGCGAGGCCGGCCTCTACCTCTGGGCGACCCGCGGGCAGGGCGCCTGGGAGGGCATCGCCGAGCTCGCCGACCTCGGGATCCTCGCGGGCCCCGGCCCGTTCTACGGGGACGCGTCGCCCGAGCACGTGCGCCTGTCGCTCACGGCCACGGACGAGCGGATCGCCCAGGCGGCGGCGCGGCTCCGCGCCGGTGCGACCACCGGGCGGACCGCGTAGCACGACCTCCAACGGACGCGCACGGATGCTGGCGGAGGCGACAGTGTCCCGGTCGGCCCTTTAGGCTGTAGTCGGCTCGGATCCCGACGCCGCGACGGCGTCACGAGCGTCCCGCGGCGCGCATCCCCCTCCGGGCCATCCACCCAGACTCGAGGAGGCGCCGTGACCGATGGCGGGCAGCAGGCGGACGACCGGCCGAAGGCGGACGAGAAGCCCACGGCGACCCTGACGTACCCGGGCGGCCGGATGGAGTTCCCCATCCTCCCCGCGGTCGAGGGCGCGTCCAGCATCGACATCTCGGCGCTCACGAAGAAGACCGGGCTGACGACGCTCGACAACGGCTTCGTCAACACCGCGTCGACCCGCTCGGCCATCACGTACATCGACGGCGAGCAGGGGATCCTCCGCTACCGCGGCTACCCCATCGAGCAGCTCGCGCGCCACTCGAGCTACCTCGAGGTGGCCTGGCTCCTCATCCACGGCGAGCTGCCCACGAGCGACGAGCTCGCCGGGTTCGAGGACGACATCCGCCGCCACACGCTCCTGCACGAGGACTTCAAGGGCCTGTTCCGCGCGCTGCCCACCAACGCGCACCCCATGTCGGTGCTCTCGAGCGCGGTCTCCGCGCTCTCCACCTACTACGAGGACTCGCTGAGCGTCCACGACCCGGAGCAGGTCGAGATCTCGACCCTCCGCCTGCTGGCGAAGCTGCCGGTCATCGCGGCGTACGCCCACAAGAAGAGCCTCGGCCAGGCGTTCCTCTACCCGGACAACTCGCTGGGCTTCGTCGACAACTTCCTGCGCCTGAACTTCGGCAACAACGCGGAACGGTACGAGGTGGACCCGGTGGTCAGCCGCGCGCTCGAGCGCCTGCTGATCCTGCACGAGGACCACGAGCAGAACGCGTCGACGTCGACCGTGCGGCTCGTCGGATCCACCGAGGCGAACATGTTCTCCTCCGTCTCGGCCGGCATCGGCGCGCTCTTCGGCCCGCTGCACGGCGGCGCGAACGAGGCCGTGCTCGCGATGCTCGGCCGCATCCGCGACTCCGGCGAGGGCGTCGACCGCTACGTCGAGCGCGTGAAGAACAAGGAGGACGGCGTCCGCCTCATGGGCTTCGGGCACCGCGTCTACAAGAACTTCGACCCGCGCGCCCGCCTCGTGAAGGAGAGCGCCGACGAGGTGCTCGAGGCCCTCGGGATCCAGGACCCGCTGCTCGACATCGCCAAGGAGCTCGAGGCGGTCGCGCTCGCCGACGACTACTTCATCGAGCGGAAGCTCTACCCCAACGTGGACTTCTACACGGGCGTGATCTACAAGGCGATGGGCTTCCCCACGCGCATGTTCACCGCCCTGTTCACCATCGGGCGCCTGCCGGGCTGGATCGCGCACTGGCGCGAGATGAACGAGGACCGGTCGACGAAGATCGGCCGTCCGCAGCAGCTCTACATCGGCCAGCCCGCGCGCGACCTCCCGCCGCGCGACTAGCGGGACGAGGATGACGGGCGCTCCCGAAGAGGGGGCGTCCTGAGGCCGCAGACCCGTGTACCCGCGCGGATCGGCGACCTAGACTCGTCTCACAGCGAGAGATCCATCCGCCGCCCGCAACAGCCCCTGCCGTCGGTCCCGACCCGAAGAGGGGGCCATGGCCAGACGCCTGCCGTCCTCCCCGCCGGTGCTGCCGGGGTTCACGTACGTGACGGTCCTCGGTTCCGGGGGCTTCGCCGACGTGTTCCTCTACGAGCAGGACATGCCGCGCCGCCAGGTCGCCGTGAAGGTGATGCTCGCGGAGATCGTGACCGAGCGCCTCCGCGCCATGTTCCGCGCCGAGGCCGACCTCATGGCGCAGCTCAGCGCCCACCCGTCCGTGCTCACCGTGCACCAGGCATCCGTCGCCGCCGACGGCCGCCCGTACCTCGTGATGGAGCTGTGCTCGTCGAGCCTCAGCGACCGGTACCGGCGCGAGCCGCTGGGCGTCGCGGAGGTGCTGCGCGTGGGGATCCGCATCGCGAGCGCCGTGGAGACCGCCCACCGCGCGGGCGTGCTGCACCGTGACATCAAGCCGGCGAACATCCTCACGACCGCGTTCGGGCATCCCGTGCTCAGCGACTTCGGCATCGCCTCGACGCTCGAGGACGCGGCCGCGACCGACGCGGTGGGCCTCTCGATCCCGTGGTCGGCGCCCGAGGTGCTCGCCGACGAGAGCCCCGGCACCGTGCGGAGCGAGGTGTGGTCGCTCGCGGCGACCGTGTACTCGCTGGCCGCAGCCCGTTCGAGGTGCCGGGCGGGCAGAACGCGCCCGCCGACCTCGTCGCGAGGATCCAGAGGGCCAGGCCCCTGCCGACCGGGCGCGACGACGTGCCCGAGCGGCTCGAGCTGGTGCTGCGCCGCGCGATGTCCCGGCAGCCGTCGGCGCGGCCGGAGTCGGCGCTCGCGTTCGTCCGCGAGCTGCAGGCGGTGGAGGCGGAGCTGCGGCTCGCGCAGACGCCGCTCGAGGTCGCGAGCGAGGAGTGGGCGTCGGCCGTGGCGGCCGGCGTCGACGAGGACGACGACCCGACGCGCGTGCGCGGCATCGTGCAGGTGGATCCGGGGACGACCGGGTCGGGCGGCGCGGGCGGCGTCCGGCGGGCGAGGCGGAAGGCGGCACCCGCGTCCGCGCGC
>NZ_JAAVCB010000060.1:0-49815 GCF_014802555.1 Clavibacter sp.
CCGACGCGCTTGACCCCTTCATCGAGCACTACAACACTGAACGAATCCACTCAAGCCACGGGCTCACGCCCGCGGCCCGAGTGTCACCAACGTCATGACCCAGTACAGCTAGACCGCGGTGCCGGCCTGGCGCGCGTCCCAGGCGCTCGTGACCATGTCGTCCAGGGAGTGGCGCATGGCCCAGTCGATGTCGCGCGCGGCGAGCTCGCCGGAGGCGACGATGCGCGCCGGGTCGCCGGGTCGGCGGTCCTCCACCTCGGGCTCGAACGCGATGCCCGTGGCGCTCGCGATGGCCGTCATGATCTCCCGGACGCTCACGCCGGCGCCGCTGCCGAGGCAGTACACGGGCTCGACGGGCTCCCCCGCCTCGAGGCGACGGGCGGCCGCCACGTGCGAGGCGGCGAGGTCGACGACGTGGATGTAGTCGCGGACGCACGTGCCGTCGGGCGTCGGGTAGTCGCTGCCGTAGATGCGGGGCGAGCGGCCGTCGAGGAGCGCGTCGAAGACGAGCGGGAAAAGGTTGTGCGGGCTGGTGTCGAAGTAGCCCTCCTCGCCGGATCCGACGACGTTGAAGTAGCGCAGCGACGCGTGGCGGAGGCCCGCGGCGACGCCCTGGTCGCGCAGCAGCCACTCGCCGATGAGCTTCGACTCGCCGTAGGGCGACTCGGGCGCCTTGGGCGTCCGCTCGTCGACCAGGTCGACGTGGGGCGTGCCGTACACGGCGGCGGAGGAGGAGAAGACGATGCTGTCGACGCCCGCTCGCTCCATCTCCTGCAGCAGGACGGCCGTGGCGGTCACGTTCTGCTCGTAGGTGTGGAGGGGGCGGCGCACGGAGACCCCGGGGTACTTGTAGCCCGCCACGTGCACGACGCCGCGGATGTCGCCGGAGCCGAGGACGCGGGCGAGGAGCTCGCGGTCGAGCACGGATCCTCGGTGGAACGGCACGCCGTCGGGCACGAACGCCTCGTGACCGCTCGAGAGGTCGTCGAGGACGACCGTGTCGATGCCCGCGCGCGCGAACGCGGAGACGATGTGCGAACCGATGTAGCCGGCGCCGCCGGTAACCAACCATGTCATGCGGCAACCCTATCGACGGCGATCCGGCCGCCTGTCACGCGCCGTCGCCGTCGCGGCCGTCCGCGGCGGCGGCGGGCGCCGGGGTCGTCGCGAGGAACGCCTCGCCCTCGCCCGTCACGACGAGCCGGCCCTCGTCGGGCGTGACGTACACCGCGTCGCCGCGGCGGACGACGACCGTCGACACCTCGCCGCAGACCGTCATCTCACCCGACGTGCACAGGAGGATCGCCGGCCCGTCGACCGTGACGACGCTCGCGCCCCCGTCGCCGTCGGCCGCGTCGCGCGTGGCCGGGGAGACGTGCGCCAGCAGGAAGTCGGGCACGTCGGGCCGGTACAGGTCGACGCCCGGCGCCGTGCGCTCGGGCTCGAGGTACGGCACCGGGAGCGCCTGGAACTCGAGCACGTCGAGGAGCTCGGGCACGTCCACGTGCTTGGGCGTGAGGCCGCCGCGCAGCACGTTGTCGGACGCCGCCATGAGCTCGATCCCGAGCCCGTGCAGGTACGCGTGGATGTTGCCGGCCGGCAGGTAGAGGGCCTCGCCGCGGCGCAGCGTCACGCGGTTGAGGAGGAGGGAGGTCACGATGCCGGGATCCCCCGGGTACGCCGCGGCGAGCTCGCGCACGGTGCGCATCTCGGTCGAGAACTCGCGGCACTGGCGGTCGGAGGCGAGGTTCGCGAGCAGCGTGACGCGGTCGACGAGGCGGCGCACCTCGGATCCGCCGCCCATGAGGAAGGCGAACACGTCGCGCAGCACGTCCGCCTCGGAGCCCGTCAGGCGCGACAGCACCGTGCGGATCACCGCCGGGTCGGAGTCCGGCCCGGACGCGTCGAGCGTGAGCAGCAGCGTGAACACGTCGCGCACCTCCGCGAGCGGGCGGAAGCCGCAGAGCGCGTGGAACTCGTCGCTGAGCGCGAAGATCAGCTCCGGCTTGTGCAGCGGGTCCTTGTAGTTGCGGTGCGGGGCGTCGACGGGGATGCCGCGCTCCTCCTCGTGGCGGAAGCCGAGGCGCGCGCGGTGCAGGTCCGGGTGCGCCTGCAGCGAGAGCGGGCCGTCCGCCGCCAGCACCTTGAGGAGGAAGGGGAGGCCGGGGCCGTCGCCCGGGCGGAGGCCGTGGGCGAGCGGGCCGAGGGTCGTCTCGGGGTCGGCCTGGATCCACTCGACCAGCGTCGTCGCGCCGCCCGCGGACGCGGGGTCGACCACGCGGGTCGGCGAGCCGTCGTGCGCTCCGAGCCAGAGCTCCGCCTCCGGGCCGCCGGACGGATCGCGTCCGAGGAGCTCGGCGATGGCGGTCGTCGACCCCCATGCGTAGTCGCGGGGCGTGTTGGCGAGGGAAGTGAACACTTCGGGATCCTGTCGGGCTTGGCGGCTACCTACAACGCCCGAGGGCGCACGTCCTGTCCGGACGCGACCAAAGTACCAACCGATGGCGGCGCCGCCCGGACGCCGACCTAGGCTCGGCCGCAGGCGCCCGTCCCCGAGGGCGCCGACGAACCGCAATGGAGCATCGTGTCCCTCACCCCCCTCATCGGCGACTTCTACGGCTACGAGTCCCGGCTCGGCGAGCGCGAGAAGGAGTCCCTCGCCGACCTGCGCGCCTACCTCGAGGCCGAGGTCAAGCCGCACGTCAACGGCCTCTGGGCCCGCGCCGAGTTCCCCCGGCACGTGGTCGGCGGGCTCGCGGAGCGCGGCCTCTTCGGCATGCCGTTCCCCGAGACCCGCCCGTTCGAGAACTCGGCCGTGTACCGCGGCTGGGCGGCGCTCGAGCTCGGCCGCGTCGACGCGAGCATCGCGACCCTCGTCGGCATGCAGAGCGGGCTCGTGATGGGCAGCGTCGCGGTCGCCGGATCCCCCGGGCAGCGCGCCGAGTGGCTGCCCCGGTTCGCGTCCGGCGAGATCCTCGGGTCGTTCGGGCTCACCGAGCCGCTCTCCGGATCCGACTCCGCCCGCGGCCTCCGCACGATCGCCACGCGTCGCGGCGACGAGTGGAGCATCACGGGATCCAAGCGCTGGATCGGCAACGGCACCGTGAGCGACGTCACCGTCATCTGGGCCAAGGACGCGGACGACGGCCAGGTCAAGGGCTTCCTCGTGCCGAACGACTCCCCCGGCTTCCGCGCCACGCGGATCGAGGACAAGCAGGCCCTGCGCATCGTGCAGAACGCCGACATCGAGCTCGACGGCGTGATCGTGCCGGACGCGAACCGCCTGCAGAACGGCACGTCCTTCGCCGACACGGCCGCGGTGCTGCGCCTCACGCGCGCCGAGGTGGCGTGGGCCGCCATCGGGATCTCCATCGGCGCCTACGAGGCGGCGGTCGCCTACACGGGCGAGCGCGTGCAGTTCGGCAAGCCGCTCGGCGCGCACCAGCTCATCCAGGACCTCCTCGTCCGCAGCCTCGGCAACATCACCGCGTCCATCGGCCTGGTGACCCGCGCGTCGGAGATGGTCGACGAGGGGACGCAGTCCGACGAGCACTCGGCCCTGGCCAAGGCCTACGCCACCAGCCGGATGCGCGAGACCGTCGCCTGGTGCCGCGAGGCGTTCGGCGGCAACGGCATCGTGCTCGACTACGACGTGGCCCGCTTCTTCGCCGACGCCGAGGCCATCTACTCCTACGAGGGCACCCGCGAGATGAACACGCTCATCGTCGGCCGCGCGATCACGGGACACGCGGCCTTCGTCTGATGGGCAGCGGGGGCGTCCGGCGCGCGGGCGATGCCGGCGCCGCCGCCTCCGCTCCGCCCCGGCGGCGGGACGCGGGCCCGGCGGGATACCCTGATGGGCATGCCCACCGCCAGCCGCCGAGCCCTCCGGAGCTTCGCGACCTTCGTCCTCGTCACCACGTTCGCCGGTGACATGTGGCGCGACAGCCTCAGCTGGTGGGGCTTCGGCGCCATCGCGCTCGCCGTGCTGGTCACCTGCGTCACGCTGCTGATGCGAGCCCGGCCCCTGCCGCGCGTGCGCGTGCTGCCGATCCCGCTGCTCGCGTTCACGGGGATCGCCGTGCTCTCCATCGCGTGGTCGCAGTACCGGCCGGAGTCGGCGCTCGGCGTCCTCATCCAGATGTCGACGTCCATCGCCGCGCTGACGCTCGTCGTGCTGCTGTCGTGGTCGGAGATCGTGCAGGGGCTCGGCCGCGCGTTCCGCATCATCCTGGGGCTGTCGCTCGCCTTCGAGCTGTTCGTCGCCGTCGTGGTGCGCGGGCCGGTCATGCCGTTCTTCACCGACTACGGGCCCCGGGCGCCCGCCGCGTTCGCGTGGACCCGCGGGGAGATCCTCAGCGGCGGCCGGATCCAGGGCGTCGTCGGCAACGCGAACCTGCTCGCCATGGTCGCGCTGCTCGGCCTCATCGTCTTCTCGCTGCAGTACGCGGCACGCACGGTCCGCCGCCGCGACTCGGGGCTCTGGATCCTCGTCGCCCTCCTCACCCTGACCCTCACCGGCAGCTCCACGGTCCTCGTCGCGCTGATGATGACGGGCATCGTGGCCGTGCTCGCGCTCGTCGCCCGTCGCGTCGGCATCCGCGGTCGGCTCGTGCTGGCGGGCGGCGTCGTCGTGGCGGCGGTGGTGGGCGCGGGAATCGTCGCCACGCGCACGGCCGAGGTCTTCGAGCTCCTCGGCCGCTCCCCCGACCTCACGGGCCGGTTCCAGATCTGGGAGTCCGTGCTCGGCCTCGCGCAGCAGCACCCCGTGGTCGGCTGGGGATGGATCGGCTACTGGGCGCCCTGGGTGCACCCGTTCCAGGGGCTCGCCGTGCGCAGCGGGGTCACCTACCTGCAGGCCCACGACGCGTACCTCGACGTCCTGCTGCAGGTGGGGGCGATCGGTCTCCTCGCTTTCGCGTGCTTCGTCGTCACCACCTACGTGCGCTCCTGGTGGGCCGCCATCGACCGCCCGCAGCAACGCCGCGACCGCGTCGAGCCGTACTCCACCCTCGCGCTCGCGCCGCTGCTGCTCATGACCGCGCTGGTCGTGCAGAGCCTCGCGGAGAGCCGGCTGCTGTACGAGGGCAACTGGCTCCTGCTCGTCGTCATCGCGATCGTCACGAAGTCCGGCATGGTCGCGCGCGAGGACGTGCCGGGGCCGGCGGCCTCCCGCCGGCGCCCGGTCCCGTCCGAGGCCGTCGCGCCTGCTCCGGGCGCGCCGTCCCCCCGGTCGGGTGCCGCGCTGCCCGCCCCCGCGCCCGTCCCGTCCGCCCCGGCACCCGCCGCCGTCGACCCGCGCGTCGCCTGATCCGCGCGGCCGCCAGGTGCCCCGCCGACCGCCCGTGACCACCGGCGCATGACCCACCCCGCCCGACTGCCGCTCCCCGAGCGCCTGCCCGACCTCCTGGGGTCGGCGCGCTTCTCCGCGGCGCTCACCCACTGCATCCTCGGCACGGCGGTCCTGTCGCACGCGCTCCGGTCCACCGTGGGCTGGGCCGGGCTCGTGGCGATCGTGGCCGCCCTGGTGGCGATGGCCGCGGGATCCCTCGCGGCCAAGCGCGGCGACTGGGAGTGGCGGGGCCTCCTCCCCATCTCCCTGCTCATCCTGGTGGGATGGTGCGCCGCGACGCTCCTCTGGACGGCGTACCAGCCGGACGCCGTCGGCGGCGTGCTCCACCTGGCGGCGTCCGCGTTCCTCGCGGTCTACGTGGGCGTCGTCCGCGACCTCATCCAGATCGTGCGCGCGGCCGGGGACGTGCTGCGGCTGGTGCTGGTGTCGTCCCTCGCGCTGGAGGTGCTCGCCGGGCTGCTCATCGACGGCCCCATCCCGTTCCTCGGGATCCGCGGCGCGCTCGAGCGCCTCGGCCCGATCCAGGGGCTGCTGGGCGAGCGCAACGCCCTGGGGATCGTGGCCCTGGTCGCCGCCGTGACCTTCGCCGTGGAGCTCTCGACCCGATCCGTCTCCCGCGGCCGCGGCGTCTTCTCCCTGGTCGTCGCGCTCCTCGTGGCGTCGCTCACGCGGTCGTCGGTGGTCCTCGGCACGTTCCTCGTGCTCGCCGTCGCCGCGCTCGCGATGCTCGGCCTCCGGCACCTCGCGCGGCAGGCGCGGCCCCTGGCGAACAGCGCGGTCCTCGTGCTCGCGGCGGTCGTCGCGGTGCTGGTCGTGGCGTTCCGCTCCCCCGTGCTGCAGGTGCTGCAGGCACGGCCCGACTACCTCCAGCGCGTGGCGCTCTGGCGGGAGATGCTGCGCCTCATCGACCTCAACACCATCGAGGGCTGGGGCTTCGTCGGCTTCTGGCGTCGCGACGCGTACCCGTACACGGCCCTCGACCTCGTGAGCCGTGGTGCGCAGGAGACGGGCCGCAACGCCTACCTCGACCTCTACCTGCAGGCGGGTCTCGTCGGGCTGGCGCTGTTCGCCGCCTTCTGCGCCCTCGCGCTCGGGCGGTCCTGGGTGCTGACCACGACGAAGCGCGGCGTCGGCTACGTCTGGACCCCGCTGGTGCTCGTGGTCCTCGTGGTCGCGTCGCTCGCCGAGAGCGTCACGATCGTGGAGTGGGGCTGGGTGCTGCTCGTGATCTGCGCCGTCAAGGCCGCGCAGGGCCGCAGCTGGCGGCACGGGCTGCCGGAGCAGCACCGTCCCGGGTGACGCCCCGAGCGCGGCCGCGCGTCGGCGGCCGCGGGATCAGCGGACCGCCTCGTCGCGCGGTCGGCGGAACGAGAAGAACTTGTGGCCCGTGTAGGTGGCCACGGTGATCACGATGGTGACGAGGATCTGCGCGACGATGGGCTCGAGCGGCGTCGTCTCCACCACCAGCGGCAGCAGCAGCATGTTGGCGAACAGCGGCACGAGGTTCACCAGCGTGTAGCGGGAGAAGTCCGGCAGCAGGTTGCCGCTCACCTTGAAGACGAGCTTGCGGTGCAGGGTGAACGAGACCGGCAGCTGCACCGCCCACGCGATGATCAGGACGACGGGGTACGGGATCAGGTGGCCCCACAGCAGGTAGAAGAGCGCGAACCAGGCCGTCCCGAGCACGGTGTTGAAGCCGCCGACCAGCAGGAACGCGATGCGCTCGTCCTTGATCAGCCGGAGCAGGACGCCCGGAGGGGCAGTCTGCTCGCGGGGGGCCTCGACGTCGTGCGCGTGCTGGTCCATGTGTCTCCTCGCCGCGCCGGGCGCTCGAGGGGCCGGCCGGTGGGCCGCGCCGTGGTCGTCCGGTGCGGCCCCACTGTATCCGGTGGAGCCTGGCCGCCCGGTCGGGCAGCCGGACCCGCGGTGTCAGCCGACGCGCGTCACGCTGCGGCGCCGACGGGGATGCGCGCGAGTGCCGGCGGCCCCAGGACCGTGATGGGGGGCGTCGAGGTGCCCGCGATGGCGACGAGCCTGTCCCAGGTGGCGACCGGCCGTGCCTGCCCGCCCTGGAGGAGCGACACCGTGTCCGACGTGCTGCTCTTGACGAATACGGGCCCGCTCACCGCCCGGCCCGTGGGGTCGAGCGCGGCGCACGTGGTGGACGCGAGGTCGGTGACGGCGAGGCCGGTCGACCCCGGCGACGACAGCGCGACGACGTTCCCCTGCGTGGCGAGCGAGGTGACGCCGGCGCAGCGGACGAGCAGCGACAGGTCGGCGGCCGCACGCGGATACCCGTCCATCGTGGCGGGAGCGACGGTCGCGAAGGACCGCCCGAGGCCGAGCTCGGCGGTGACGGCGAAGTCGGGTACGCGGATCTTGCGGTCCAGCCCGTCCACCAGGAAGACGTCCGCGCTGTTGGAGGCCTTCGCCAGGGTGCCCGGCTGCAGCGCCGCGTGACCCGTGGTGTACCTGGCTCCCACCGGCGCCCGCATGGTGGCGACGAAGGGCGAGCGTCCCCCGTTGAGGCCGAGCACGGCGGCCCACGTGGAGACCGGGTACTTGACCCCTCCGCTGAGCAGGTAGGTGACGGGGCTGCCCGGGAGGACGAAGAAGGCGCTCATCTCGCCCGCGTCCGGCAGCGCCTGCAGCTGGCCGGGGTCGAGGTTGACGGCGTCCCCGCATCCGTACCCGTAGGAGGCGACGAGGTCGCACGAGGCGAAGCGGTGCCGACGGTCGGCCTGCACGAGGGCGACGGCGCCCGACGAGGGGTCGCGCACCAGCTCGGACGCGGCGATTCCGGTGCCGAGCGCGTCGAGGTAGGAGCGCGGGACCGTGCTGATCCCGCCGAGGGCGTCGAGGGACTGGTAGACCCCGAAGTCGGGGACCTGGTGCTTCTGTCCGCCGCTCACGAGGTAGACGGTGTCGTCCGTCGCCGTCTTCACGAAGGAGGACGCGGGTCCGTCGCTCGTGCTGCCGAACCAGTTGGTGTAGAGGCGCCAGAAGTTGCGGTTGCCGTACGAGGAACAGGAGTCGCCGGTGCCGTAGAGATTCCGCAGCGCCGCCGCGTTGGGCTGGTAGGGCGTGTAGATGTAGAGGCCGGCTGTGGCCTGGTTGCGGATGGTGACCTGCGAGGATCCGCAGTCCGCGTTCGGGTGCCAGAGGATGCGGTTGCTGCGCCCGGCCTGGTAGTTCCAGCGGGTCGGCGTGGACTGGTACACCTTGAACTGGTGCGCCGCGTTGTAGACCTGGTTGAAGAAGCCGTAGTAGAGGGAGTCGCACGCGGCCGTGTCCGGGCAGCCGTAGCCCGTGGCGCTGCGGAACTGGCGGTCGGTGGGCGTGCTGTCGGTGACGAGGCCCTGCTCCT
This sequence comes from Clavibacter sp., assembly GCF_014802555.1. Taxonomy (NCBI): domain Bacteria; kingdom Bacillati; phylum Actinomycetota; class Actinomycetes; order Micrococcales; family Microbacteriaceae; genus Clavibacter; species Clavibacter sp. The sequence goes on from NZ_JAAVCB010000060.1 coordinate 8,721, forward strand.
TCTCGAGGAGCACCAGGAGCGCGGCCTGGCTGACCCCGCACGCGCGGCCGACCCAGTAGACGATGTCTGCTCCGCTGAGGCGCGACGCCTGGAGGCTCGAGCAGCGGCTGTCCGCGGAGCGCGCGGGCGTGTTCTCCACGTAGTCCTTGAGGCACACGTAGCCGGAGGCGCAGCTCGGGACGCGCGCCCGCAGGAAGGACTGGATGTCGCCCTGCGACATCGCGTCGCCGTCGTAGAACTTGGCGTCGCTGATGATCATGCCGGGGTCGAAGTCGGCACCCGACGCCGCCTGCGCGGGCTCGGCGGGGCCGCCGATCGTGCCCGTGCCGACGAGACCGACGCCGAGCGCGACGGCCCAGACGGCCAGGCAGGCGATCAGCCGCGATCGTCGGCGAGCACGCCGGACGTGGTCCACCCCGTTGTCCAACAAAAGATCCCCCTGCGTCCCCGTGCCATGAGATGCGATTCTCACACACGAGGAGGCATCCGCCGCACCGTGGTGCGGATCGGACGCCCCTCGACGTTCACCGGATGCCGGGTCGGAAGATGCCTACCCCTTGCGGCGCGAGGTCGTCGGCTGGTCGACGCCGAAGGTCCGGGCCCAGGACTCGGGGCTCGTGACCGTCGGCAAGGCCGCGCGGTACGCAGCCTTGAGCTGCGGCCACCGGGCGAGGATCCGCCAGCGGAGGACGATGCTCGTCCAGAGCATGCGGCGGAACAGCACCGGGTCGCGACGGTGCAGGAGCGCCGCCGACCCTTCCGCGTTGGAGACGAGCACGCTGTCGAACGAGGGGACGACCCACCAGCGGGCGTCCTCGAACGCGAGGTGCGCCTCTGGGCCGCGCGTCGCGGCCGGGCTGAGCGGGGCGAACGCGTGGCGCGCCACCGTGCGGGCGAGCCACACGATGCGGGCGATGCCCGAGGGGGCGCCTCCCCCGCGCCGACGCTGCGGCTTGTCCGGCGCGACGATCTCGGGCAGGGCGGCGCGGTCCTTGATGGGGACGCCGTCCGTGAAGCCCTTCGCCAGCTCCCGGGTGCGGGCCAGGCGCGTCACCATGTCCTGGTGCAGGCCGCGCGGCCCGCGGAGGATGTTGCGGTACGCCTCATGGCGTGCGGCGAGCGCGAAGTACTGCATCGAGACCAGGTGCCGGACGTCCGTGGCGAGGTTGGCCGTGAGGAACCGGCCCCCGCGCTCGTAGGGCGAGTGCAGCAGCGCCGCGATGAGGCGGTTGCGCGCGTGGAAGAACGCCTGCCAGTCCTGCGAGTCGTCCTTGTCGACCCAGGACACGTGCCAGACGGCGGCTCCCGGGAGCGTGACGGTCGGCACGCCGACCTCCTTCGCCCGCAGCGCGTACTCGGCGTCGTCCCACTTGATGAAGACGGGCAGCGACAGGCCGACCTGCTTGATCGTCGAGACGGGGATGAGGCACATCCACCAGCCGTTGTACTCGGCGTCGACGCGGCGGTGCATCCACCGGGTCTGGCGGAGGTTCGACGCGCTGAAGTCGTGGCGCGTGGGCGTGACGGGACCCCACATGAAGTTCCACATGTCGAAGCCCTCGGCGTACGCGTGGAGCTTGCTCTTGTCGTACATGTCGAACATGTGGCCGCCGACGATGGTGGGCGTCCGCGCGTAGTCCGCGAACTTCACGGCACGGCGGATGCTCTCCGGCTCGAGCGTGATGTCGTCGTCCATGACGAGGACGTAGTCGCTCGCGCCCTCCTTGAGCGTCTCGTACATGCCACGGGAGAAGCCTCCGGATCCGCCGAGGTTGGCCTGGTCGATGACGCGGAGCTTCGCGCCGAGCAGCTCCTGCGCCCGCGGGAAGGCGGGCTGGTCGGCGACCTTCTGGGTGCCCTGGTCGGTGACGTACACGTGATCGAGGAGCGCCGCCACGTCCGGCTTCTCGCCGATGTCGGTGAGGAGCTTCACGCAGTACTCGGCACGGTTGAGCGTCGTGATGGCGATGCTGACGGAGCCCGCGGCGCCCACCGTGGGCGCGGTGCCGGCGGGGGCGTACCAGCCGGCCTCGACGAGCGCGAAGTCGGCCTCCTCGCCCATCAGGTCGAACCAGTACCAGCCGCCATCCGCGAAGAACGTGAACGGGAGCTCGAAGCGGGAGGTGGTGGACCCGGTAACGGACGCGCCGTCGACCTTCTGGATCACGCCGCGCGCGTTCGAGCGGTAGACGATGACCTGGCCCTCGCCTTGGGTCTCGACCTCGAGCACGACGCCGTCGAGCGTGGTGCTCGCGCGCCAGTAGGAGGCGGGGAACGCGTTGAAGTACGTGCCGAACGACACCTTGCGTCGGTGGGGCACCTGGAAGCCGCGGTCGCCGCGGATCGCGCTGATGATGCCCATGTCGCTGAGGCGGACGACGGCGTTGTGCGTGTCGGCGTCGACCACGCGCAGCGGCGAGCGCCGGCGCTTCTCGGGCGCGACGGGGATGCTCGTCCAGTAGTCCGCGTCGACGTACAGCGGGACGATGTCCGGGTCGTGCTCGGACGGCAGGATGACGCGCTGGATGAGGTCGAGCTCGGCGGGTGCGCCCGCGAGGTCGGCGGCCATCAGGAGGCGTCCTTCGCGAGCACGGGCTTGAGCTTGTTCTCGTACATCGAGAGCGCCGCCCCGATCGCCATGTGCATGTCGAGGTACTGGTACGTGCCGAGGCGGCCGCCGAAGAAGACGCCCTCCTCCTGCTTGGCGAGCTCGCGGTACTTGAGCAGGCCCTCGCGGTCGGCGGCCGTGTTGACCGGGTAGTACGGCTCGTCCTCGCCCTCGGCGAAGCGCGAGTACTCGCGCATGATGACCGTCTTGTCCGCTGGGGCGTCGCGCTCCGGGTGGAAGTGCCGGAACTCGTGGATGCGCGTGAACGGCACGTCGGCATCCGCGTAGTTCATCACGGGCGTGCCCTGGAAGTCGCCGACCGGGAGCACCTCGCGCTCGAAGTCGAGCGTGCGCCACGACAGCGCGCCCTCCGAGTAGTCGAAGTAGCGGTCGATGGCGCCCGTGTAGACGACGGGCACCTTTCCCACGACGGAGGCCCGGTTGACCTCCTGGGTCTCGTCGAAGAAGTCGGTCTCGAGGCGGACCTCGATGTTCGGGTGGTCGGCCATGCGCTCGAGCCACGCGGTGTACCCCTCGACGGGGAGGCCCTCATGCGTGTCGTTGAAGTAGCGGTTGTCGTACGTGTAGCGCACGGGGAGGCGGCTGATGACCTCGGCCGGCAGGTCCGTGGGATCCGTCTGCCACTGCTTCGCCGTGTAGTCGCGGATGAACGCCTCGTAGAGCGGGCGCCCGATGAGGGAGATGCCCTTCCCCTCGAGGTTCCGCGCCTCGCCGGCGTCGAGCTCGGACGCCTGCTCGGCGATGAGCTCGCGGGCTGCCTGGGGGCCGTGCGCGGAGCGGAAGAACTGGTTGATGGTGCCGAGGTTGATCGGCAGCGGGAAGACCTCCCCCTCGTGCTCCGTGTAGACGCGGTGCACGTAGGGCGTGAAGTCCGTGAAGCGGTTGACGTACTCCCACACCGTCTCGTTCGACGTGTGGAACAGGTGCGCGCCGTAGCGGTGCACCTCGATGCCGGTCTCCGGGTCCTTCTCGCTGTACGCGTTGCCGCCGATGTGGTCGCGGCGGTCGATGACGAGGACCTTGAGGCCCAGCTCCTCGGCGACGCGCTCCGCGATCGTGAGTCCGAAGAAACCGGACCCGACCACTACGAGATCAGGGCTCATGGCACATTCCTTTGCTGGGGTGGCGCCCGACGGGCGCTCGACGGGACGGGTCAAGGGTAACGGGGGATCAGGCGCGGGCCCGCGGGGCCGTCCGGTCGCGCGTGATCAGGCGACGGTACAGCCCGCGGCGCACGGCCTCGGGGATGAGGCGGTAGCTGCCGCGGACCAGCACGTTGCGCAGGGCCTGCGCGAGCGACGTGAACCGGCGACGGCGGAACTCCCGCTGGAGGCGGAGCTCGGCGCGCAGCTGGGCCACGCCGCCGCGGCGGGCGTAGGCGCCGGCGCTCACGCGGTACATGACGAGCGGATCCGCGAGGTTCTCCACGCGCGCGCCCGACTGGATCATGCGGGCGAAGAGGTAGTAGTCCTCCATCAGCCCCAGCGGGAGGTACCCGCCCGCGCGCTTCACCGCCTGGCGCCGGTACACGACAGTGGGGTGGTTGAACGGGTCGTGGAAGCGCGCGTAGCGGGAGATGGCGTCGGCGCCGACCGGCGGGGTGCGGCGCCCGGCGATGGTGCCGACCTCGTCCGCGAACTCGTACATGCCGGTGCCGACGAGGTCGAGGCCGCTCGAGATGAGCTCCAGCTGGCGCGCGAACCGCTCGGGGAGGCTGATGTCGTCGGCGTCCATGCGGGCGACGACGTCGTGCGCGCAGGCCTCGAGCCCGCGCTCGAGCGCGTAGGCGAGTCCCATGTTGCGGGCGAGCTCGACCGTGACGACGGGGACGGGCGACGCCTCCGCGAGCTCCGCCATGGTGCGCGCGAGCTCCGCGGACACCGGGCCGTCGCGGACGACGACGACCTCGTCGGGCCGCAGGGTCTGGTCGTCGACGCTGCTGCGGAACGCCCTCCGGAGGAACTCGGGACGATCGCCCCGGTACACGGGGAGGAGGAGCGAGAAGGCCTCGGTGGGCATGCGCGTCCCCTCTGCTGCCGCGGCAGCGTCACGTCCGGTGGATGGGCGGACCCTGCCGTCAGGGCGACGGGGGTCGAGCCGCCAAGTGTAGCCGGGGGCGGGGTGGAGCACCGGGACCCTCGGGGCGGACCGGCCGGGCCAGGCGTCCCGGAGGACCCGGCTGATAGCATCGGCGCCCGTGCCCTCCCCCGACGCCCCCCGCCCGGATCGACCGGAGGAAGCCGGCAGGACCACTGACGTCGGCCATCGCCATCGCGCTCGCCGTGCTCCTCTTCCTCGTGACGCAGGTGGGCATGCTCGTGCACCGCACGGGCAGCGTCGTGGCCTCGTTCCGCGACTACTTCGTCTACGACCAGCTGTCGTACCTCTCCATGGTGGTGAACTTCGCCCGCGGCGACTTCGCGTCCGTCGAGCCGTTCACCGAGACCGGCAGGAACACGTACCCGCACCTCTACTACCTCGTCCTGGGCGCATCCGCCCACCTCACGGGCCTCGGACCCGTCGAGGCCTGGAACGTCGTCGGGACCATCCTGCAGGCCGGGCTCGTCGCGGCCATCGCCATCGCGTGCATCCGCGTCACCGGCCGCGCGTGGACCGGCGCGCTCGGCTTCGTGCCGCTGCTGCTCGGGACGTTCGCGTGGACGCAGGGCCCCGGTCAGTGGTTCTGGCAGATGAGCTCGCACGCGGTCCTGTGGGGCCCGTTCGGGGTGCTGTTCACCCTCAACGGCGAGGCCGCGGCGCTCTCCGTCGCGGGCATCGCGTTCCTCGGGGGGCTCGTGCCCTTCCTCCGCGGCTCGTCGCGTCGCGCGCGCCTCGTCGCGATGACCGTCGTCGCGGTCGTCGTCGGCGGCCTGCTCAACGTGCACGTCTACTCGTTCCTCGCCACCGTGTTCCTCTCCTTCTACGTGGTCGCGGCCTACGCCGTGCTCGAGCGCCCGCGTCGTCGGCTCCTCGCCCTCTCGGCGGCCCTGGTCCCCGTGTCGCTCGGGCTGGCCGTCGTGGTCGCCGGAGCGGTCGGACCGCTCCCGGCGTTCGTGGTCGGCCTCCTGCCGACGGTGCCGGGACTCCTCGCCACCATCGGCCGCACCCGCGGCCTCGCCCTGATCCCGATGGGCGCCGCGCTCGCCGCGACGCTCCCGCAGATCGTCACGACCGTCCTGGCCTCGGCGGCGGGCGATCCGTTCCTCTCGTACCGCGTCGCGTCGAGCAAGGACCTCGGCGTCGACCTCCCGCTCGGGCCGATCGCCGGGGCCGCCCTCATCGTCCCGCTCGTCGTGATCCTCGTGGCGGGGATCCGCGCACGGCGCACGGTGTGGACCGCGTACGCGGGCGGCGCGATGCTCGCCTGGGCGATCACGTCGACCAACGACCTGTGGCGCGCGAACCAGGAGCCCTACCGGCTGTGGATCGACTCGTTCCTGCTCATCGCGGTGACGATCGTGCCGGTCCTCCTCGACGTGGCCGTACGGACCCTCCGGGCTGGGACCACGGACGCCGAGGCGGCGCACGGGGAGTCGACCGGCCCCGCGCGCGCGCCTCGGCGGACCCGCGTGCTGGTCGCGTCCTGCGCCGCGCTCGTCGTCGCCGTCGGCGCCACGAGCGCGCTCGACTGGGGGCGGTTCTTCTCCGCCGGACGCGAGCTCCGGCAGATCACCTTCGCCGAGCCGCTGGACCGCGCGATCGCCGAGGTCACCGCGGGCGCGACGGACGGCTCGATCGTCGCCGGGCCGTGCCTCGATCCGCAGATCGTGAAGGTCGACTCGGGACGCTCCGTCGCCCACTACAACCTGGGCATGGCGTGGCCTGCCGACCGCGACGCCGTCGACGCGGTGCGGACCTCCGCCGCGGACGGCCAGGTCGACGTCGACGCAGCCCGCGTCGCCGGCGTCGCCTGGCTGGTGGCGGACTCCTCCTGCACGACCGGCCCCTCGCCCGCCTCCGACCCCGGGCTCACCGAGGTCGCCGCCGCCGTCTACGACGACGTGACGGGCGCACGCGCGGTGCTGTACCGCATCGGCGGCTGATGCCCGGGCCGGTGGATAAGCTCGTCCACGCTCCTCCCGCTCGCCCGCGAGAGCACGACCCCGAGACCGAGATCCGAGGATTGAACAGCCTGTGAATGCCACCCCCGTCCGACCGCTCGTCAGCTTCATCCTCCCGTCCTACAACGAGGCGGGTAGCGTCGACGTCTTCTATCGGACGCTCGTCGAGACGATCGAGGGCGCCGACCTGGACCTCGACATGGAGCTGATCTACGTCAACGACGGCTCCCGCGACGACACGCTCCAGAAGCTCCTCGCCATCGCCGCGACGGACGACCGGGTGCAGGTCATCGACTTCTCCCGCAACTTCGGCCACCAGATCGCCGTGACGGCTGGACTGGACCACGCCCGTGGTGACGCAGCGATCATCATGGACACGGACCTGCAGGACCCTCCCCGCGTCGCCGTCGAGCTCATCCGCACGTGGCGGGAGGGCTACAACGTGGTCTACGCGCAGAGGCGGACCCGCAAGGACACGTTCTTCAAGAAGGTGACGGCGGACGCGTTCTACCGGGTGCTGCAGCTCGTCGCCGAGATCGAGATCCCCCGCAACACGGGCGACTTCCGCCTCATCGACCGCAAGGTGATCGACGCGATCCGCCGCTTCCCCGAGCGCAACCGCTTCCTGCGCGGCATGGTCTCCTACGTGGGGTTCCGGCAGACGAGCGTCCAGTTCGACCGCGACGAGCGCCATTCCGGCGAGACCGGGTATCCGCTCCGGAAGATGCTCAAGTTCGCCGCCGACGGCATCCTCGGGTTCTCGACCTTCCCGCTCAAGCTCATCCAGCTCGTGGGGTGGATCGTCTCGGCCATCAGCGCGCTCCTGGTCGTCTACGTGCTGATCAGCCGGCTCGTGGCGCCCGAGAACACGGTGCCGGGCTGGACGTTCACGGTCATCGCCATCCTGTTCGTGGGCGGCGTGCAGATCATCATGCTGAGCGTGCTCGGCAGCTATCTGGGGCGGGTCTACGACGAAGTGCAGAACCGGCCGCTGTACCTGATCGACACGCACCACGGCGCCCGGCCGATCCAGAAGACGGTCGCCGTCGATCCGCTCCGCCCGGAGGTGTGATCCCCGTCGGGCGACAGCAGGTCGGGACGCGGCCCGGCGCCGTCAGGCCCGGCCCGCACCCCGCTCCAGGCGCGCGACGCCTTCGGTGATCCCGCCGAGGTCCGCCAGCACTGCCGCCGACTCCCGCGGCCCCGAGGCGAAGCCGTCCCGGAGGCCCCGCCGCAGCCCGTCGGCGAGCACCGCCCGGTCGGATGAGCGGAGGAAGGTGCGCGCCCACGACCGCGTCGCGGCGCCGGCATACAGGACCCGCTCCACGGGAGAGAGCGCGCGACTGCGCGTCAGCAGCCACACCTTGTTGCGGACCTCGAAGTAGAAGCGCGCGCCCGGATCCACGTCCGTCGAACCGAACGTGCGCGTGCGGTGCTCCACCGTGCTGTCGACGACGAGGTGCCCTCGTCCGCGACGGAGCAGGCGGGTGCTGTACTCGAAGTCGTCGTTCCACAGGAAGTAGTCGGCGACGGGGAGGCCGTGCCTGCGGACCGCGTCGGCCTCGACCATGAACGAGACGAACGACGCCGAGCGCACCGGGACGCACCCGTGGGCGGCGGCGCGCTCGCGCTCGCGGCGGCCCGCCGAGGGTCGGGTCCGCGGCGTGTTCATGGGATGGGGACGTCCGTCGACCCAACGGACCGCCGACGCGAGGACGACCGTTCGCGCGGGCGCCTGGGCTCGCGCGCGCAGCAGAGCGGCCAGAGCGCCTGGATCCGGGACCGTGTCGTCGTCCATGAGCCACACAAGGTCGGCCTCGTGCGCATGCAGGGCACGCTCGATGCCCACGGCGAACCCGCCGGCACCGCCTGTGTTGCGGGCGAGCCGCGTCAGGTTCGCGTCGGGGAACGCGGCGGCGACCGCGTCAGCGGATCCGTCCGTCGACGCGTTGTCCACCACGACGACCGCATCCGGCTGCCGGCTCTGCCTGCCCAGGGCGCCGAGGGTCTCCATCACCAGCTCGCGGCGGTTGTAGGCGACGACCACGGCGACCACGCGCGGCGGAGCGACGGTCACGCGCGCACCCCGGCCGGTCGCGAGGATGTCGAGGCACTGCGGCGGCAACGGCCGCGGAAGCGGTGGACCTCGATCACGCCGAGGCCGATCAGGACGAGGAGCCCGGCGACGGACTGCACCTGCCAACCGGGGCTGCGGAACGTCACATCCACGACGTCGCCGGGTCGGACCCCGTCGAGGTCGACGCGGGTGAGGAAGCCGGCGATGGGCCGCTTCTCGACCTCGCCCTCCGAAGCCGCGTAGCCGGGCCAGGGGATGCGGCTGAGCGCGACCGAGCCCCCGTCCGACGGGACCGCGTCGACGCGGAAACGCACCCCGGAGTCGTCCCTGTCGACCTCGGTCACGCGCGTGCCGTCGGACTCCCACACGACGCCACCCGCGGTCGGCAGCGGCTCGTCCCGGACGAGGAGCCGGGTCAGGGACGTGTCCGAGGCGACGTGCCAGCCGTCCGGCACCCGCGACCAGTCGGCGTCCGTCGGGAAGGACTCCTTGATGAGCTGGATGGAGCTGACGGACAGCAGGTCGACGTACTGCTCACCCGTCTGAGGCTCCACGGTGAAGAGACGCGAGAAGAGCTGGTAGCAGGTGTACCCGTTGTAGGCCATGCAGAGCGTGTCCTGGTAGGCGGGGAAGTAGACGGACGAGTAGGCGTTCTGCACGTTCGCCGGGTTGACGTACCAGAGGTTGGCGACGAGAGTGTCGGCCCACTGCTTCCGCTCCGCCGCGTCATCCGCGACGGTCCCGATGACGAGCACGTCCCCCTCCGCTCCCGCCAGCTGCCGCTGGTAGTCGGCGACGTCCGCCGGGACGTCGTAGTTCCGGAGCGGCGAGCTGGGGTGGGCGACGTGCTGCGGGATCAGGAAGAGCAGCGTCCCGGCGATGGCGAGCACGGCGAGCGAGCGGGTGACGCCGTCCCTCGAGATGGGAGCGGACGCGGACGCCGCCGCGGGTCCCTGCCTCCGGTGGATGACGTGCGCGGCGAGGAGGACCCCGGCTACGGACGCGAGCCCCGCGAGCACGATGACCTTCCAGTACGCGGGCGTCTGGCTGTCGGTCAGGGCCGAGCTGGCGAGGACGAAGCCGACCGCGAAGAGGACCCGCCGCCTCGACAGGCGCGCGATCCGCGCCCGGCTCAGGGCGAGCGCGGTGATGAGGAGCACCGCGAGCGTGAGGTACGGCATCATGCGCACCGGGAAGCGGAACACCGCGAAGTCGCTGGGCAGCAGCACGCCGATGGTCGCGGCGACCAGCACGACCACGATGCCGCGCCGCGTCCGCGAACGGAGCAGGCGCATGAGCGCCGCCCAGTCCACGAACGCCAGGAGGGGCAGGAACCACGCGATGTAGAGCATGGGCACGAGCGGGAAGTACCGGTCGAAGATGTAGATCTGCGGGCTGCCCACCGGGGTGCTCGACGTGAAGAGGCCGCTGAGGTTGACGGTCAGGAGGCCGGTGTTGATGATGCCGTCCGTCCGACCCGTGACCGGTGCGGTGAGGAGGCCCGGTAGGTGGACGACGACGGCGAAGGATCCCAGCGAGACCGACAGCCAGAACGCCCGCAGGACCATCCCCGGTCTCTTCAGGCGCCACGCCTCGAACAGCGTGGAGCCGAGGACGAGCCCGAGGAAGATCGTGGCGGCGGCGTAGCTGAAGCCGATGAGCGTCGCGCCCACGAGCACGGCGGGGACGGCGGATCGGCCGAGCAGGACGGTGCGTCGGGCCAGGGCCCACGCGAGCGGCCAGAGGCAGTAGGCCATCAGCCCGTTGGCCCAGGACGGCGCGTCCATGTACAAGGTGAATCCCGCGAGCGGGGCGGCTATGCCGGTCACGGCGGCCCACGACCTCGGGATGCCGAAGGTGCGGGCGAGGAGCTGCGCGCCCAGCCCGGCCACGACCAGGAAGACGAGCTTGACCAGGGTGACGTAGAGCGCGGCGTCGGCGAGCTGGTGGGAGCCGACGCCGATGAGCCAGAGGACCGGGCTGAACAGCCCCCACGCCCCCTCCGCCAGGTAGTTCCCCGACTGCCACACCTGCGGCACCACGAGCGCCCACTGGCCGGCGAGCACGCGGTTGCCGATCTCGTACCACTGCCCGAAGAGGCCGGATTGGCTGTCGTCCACGAAGTAGTAGCCGGGTTCCACGAGCAGGGGGATGACGGCGCCCACCAGGACCCCGACCACGACCACCAGGGGCCACACGACTCTCTTCGACACGTTCAGCTGATTCCTCCACACGTTGGCGCCCGCTCGGACCGGCGGTCACGCTCCGACGGACGTTCCCGGAGCTGTGCGGGGCGGACGGTCTCACCCCGGGCGCTCGGAAGCCTCCTCAGGGTATACGTTCGCCGCCCTCCGTCCGGGACACGCACCGGGGGCCGCGGATGTCCCTCGTGCATGCCCGAGGAGCAGCGTGAGACGATGGTCGTCGCCTCCCGCTGCCGCGACCCGGCGACCCCCTCGCGGAGCCGACGGGACGCGGCCGACAGCCCCCATCAGATCCGGAGCCACCGTGTCCGCACCTCGCGTGTCCATCGTCATCCCCGCCTACAATAACGCCGACTACCTCGCCGAGACGGTGGACTCCGTGTTGGCGCAGACGTTCACCGACTTCGAGGTCGTGATCGCGGACCACGCGTCCACCGACGGCACCTGGGACGTCATGCACCGCTACGCCGACGAGCCGCGCGTCCGTCTGCTCCGCACCGACGCGGGCGGCGGCGCGCTCCGCAACTGGAACCGCGTGAGCCAGGAGGCCCGCGGCGAGCTGATCAAGCTGGTCTGCGGCGACGACCTCCTCTACCCCACCATCCTGGAGCGGCAGGTGGCCGAGCTCGACGCGTCGCCGTCGGTCGTGCTCGTCGCGTCCCCGCGGGACATCGTCGACGCCGACAGCCGTCCGATCGTGCGCGACCACGGCGTCTCCGGATCCCGCATCGCCATCTCCGGCGCCGCGGCCGTCCGCCGCACCGTCCGCTCGGGCACCAACATCTTCGGCGAGCCGGGCTGCGTGCTCATGCGCCGAGCCGACCTCGAGGCCGTGGGTTGGTGGGACTCGCGCTGGCCCTACCTCATCGACGAGACCACCTACGCGAAGGTGCTGCTCCGCGGCGACTTCGCGTCGGTCGGCCCGAAGGCCCTCGCGGGGTTCCGGATCTCCGACTCGCAGTGGAGCGTGCGCCTCGCGGGTGAGCAGGCCAGCGCCGCCGCGGGCTTCCATCACTGGGTGCTCGACGAGCACCCCGGCGTGGTGTCCCGGGCCGACGTCCGTCTGGGCGACGCGATGGCCCGCGCCAAGGCGCTCTCCCGCCGGCTCGTGTACCTCTACCTCGGTCGGCGCATGTCGCGCTCCGAGGTGCGCTGATCACGCCGGGCACGACCCTCGGGACGCGCCCGGCCGATGGGCGCCCTAGGAGTCGAGCAGCGTGACGAGGTAGCGCCCGTAGCCGCTCTTGATGAGCGGTCGCGCGAGCTCCTCGAGGGCGTCCCGGTCGATCCAGCCGGCGCGGTAGGCGATCTCCTCGATGCAGCCGATCTTGAACCCCTGGCGGTCCTCGATGACCTTCACGTACTCGGAGGCCTGCATCATGCTCTCGAACGTGCCGGTGTCGAGCCATGCGGTGCCGCGGTCGAGCACCTGGACGCGGAGACGACCGGCCTGGAGGTAGTGGTCGTTGACGGCCGTGATCTCGAGCTCGCCGCGCTCGCTCGGCTGGATGCCTTTCGCGATCTCGACCACGTCGTTGTCGAAGAAGTAGAGGCCGGGCACGGCGTACGCGCTCTTCGGCTTCGCGGGCTTCTCCTCGATGGAGACGGCCGTGAAGTCCTCGTCGAACTCGACGACCCCGTAGGCCGTGGGATCCGCCACGTGGTACGCGAAGATCAGCGCGCCGTCGATTTCGGTGTTCTTCCTGAGGCTCGTGCCGAGGCCCGCGCCGTGGAAGATGTTGTCGCCGAGGACGAGCGCGACCGAGTCGTCGCCGATGAACTCCTCGCCGATGACGAAGGCCTGCGCGAGGCCGTCGGGCGAGGGCTGCACGGCGTACTCGATGCGCATGCCGAGGTGCGAGCCGTCGCCGAGCAGGGCCCGGAACTGGTCGTTGTACTCGGGGGTCGTGATGATGAGCACCTCGCGGATGTCCGCCATCATCAGCGTCGACAGGGGGTAGTAGATCATCGGCTTGTCGTAGATCGGCATCAGCTGCTTGCTGATGCCCTTCGTGATCGGCCAGAGCCGGGTGCCGGATCCGCCGGCCAGGATGATGCCCTTCATGGGTCAGCTCACCTTCTGCGCGTCGTGGAAGGCGCGCATGTCCGACCAGGTGGGGAGGAGGCCGGCGGCCGCCGCCTCGGCGAGCGTCGGCGCCTCGAGGTCCTTCGGGGAGAGGAGCGGCTCGCCGGCCTCCTCGGGGAAGACGAGGCCGAGCTCGGGGTCGAGCGGCGTGATGCCGTGCTCGGCGCCGGGGTTGTAGACGTCGCTCACGAGGTAGGTGACGGCCGCGTCGTCGGTGAGAGCGACGAAGCAATGGCCGAGGCCCTCGGAGATGTAGACGGCCTTGTGCGTCTCGGTGTTGAGCCGCACGCTGTCCCACTGGCCGAAGGTCGGGGACCCGACGCGGATGTCCACGATGAAGTCGAGCACGGCGCCGGAGACGGCCTTCACGTGCTTGGCCTGGCCGCGCGGCACGTCGGCGAAGTGCACGCCGCGGACGACACCGCGCCTGGACACGCTCATGTTGGCCTGGCGGAGGTCGAGCGGGTGGCCGACCGCCTCCTGGATCTCGTCGAACCGGTACCACTCGAGGAACACGCCCCGGTCGTCCGTGCGCTGGATGGGGGTGAGCTCGTACGCGTCGGGTACGGCGAGTTCGCGGATCTGCACGGGTCGGAGTCTAGCAACGGGCCCGTCAGCGACCGGCCCGGCCTTCGCCGGGCGGCCTGCGGAACGAGAACCAGCGGTGCCCGACGTAGCTGATGACGGTGATCGCCACCACGATGAGCGCCTGCGCGACCAGGCGCTCGACGCCGAACGAGACGAGCAGCGGGAGCGAGACGGCGTTCAGCGTGATCGACACGGCGTACACCGAGACGAACCGCGCCAGGTCGCGCAGCACGTGGCCGCGCACGCGGAAGACGAACCGCCGGTAGAGGAGGAACGCCACGAGGATGGCGACCGCGTAGCTGCCGGCGAGGGGCACGAGGCTGCCGGCGACCGGATGGCCGGCGTCGTCCAGCGCACGACCGGCCGTCGCGGCGAGCCCCGCGAACAGGAGGAACGCGAAGGCGGTGTTGAACCCGCCGACGAGGAGGAACGCCACGCGCTCGTCGCGGAGGAGCGCGCGGATCCGGGAGGCGGCCATCCCCGCATCCTGCCCGCCTCTCCTCGGGATCCCCCGCGCGGATCGCCCCTCCCCCGCACGGGGACGTGGCCGCGCGGGCCGCCGCCGGTACACTCGCAGGCGGTCCGCCCCTACGGCAGCGGACTCTCCCCCGACGTCGGCCACCCGCCCGGCGTCTCGACGACAGGACGTACCCCCATGAGGATCCTCGTGACCGGCGGCGCCGGCTTCATCGGCTCCAACTTCGTGCGCCACGCGCTCCAGGACCACTACGCCGGGCTCGAGGGCGCGGACGTCGTCGTGCTCGACGCGCTGACCTACTCCGGCAACCTCGAGAACCTCGCGCCCGTCAGCGACTCGCCGCGCTACACGTTCGTCCAGGGCGACATCCGCGACGACGCCGTGCTCGACGAGTGGATCCCGCAGGTCGACGCGGTCGTGCACTTCGCGGCCGAGAGCCACGTCGACCGCTCCGTGCGCGACGCGAGCATCTTCGTCGAGACCAACGTGCTCGGCACGCAGAAGCTCCTCGACGCCGCGCTCCGCCACGACCTCAAGCGCTTCGTCCACGTCTCCACCGACGAGGTCTACGGATCCATCGCCGAGGGCTCGTGGGACGAGGAGCGGCCGCTCGAGCCGAACTCGCCCTACTCCGCGTCGAAGGCCGGCAGCGACCTGCTCGCCCGCTCGTACCACCGCACGCACGGGCTGAACGTGTCCATCACGCGCTGCTCGAACAACTACGGGCCGTACCACTTCCCCGAGAAGGTCATCCCGCTCTTCGTCACGAACCTCATCGACGACAAGCACGTGCCGCTCTACGGCGAGGGCCTCAACATCCGCGACTGGCTGCACGTCGACGACCACTGCCGCGGCATCGCGCTCGTGCTCGTGCAGGGCGCGCCCGGCGAGATCTACAACATCGGCGGCGGCACCGAGCTCACCAACCGCGAGCTCACGCAGCTGCTCCTCGACGCCACCGGCCGCGACTGGTCGTACGTCGACCGCGTCGAGGACCGCAAGGGCCACGACCTGCGCTACTCGGTCGACATCTCCAAGATCCAGCGCGAGCTCGGCTACGCGCCGCAGGTGCCGTTCGCCGAGGGCCTCGCCGACGTGGTGCAGTGGTACCGCGACAACCGCGCGTGGTGGGAGCCGCTGAAGGCGCGCGCCGAGCTACCCGCGTGAGCCGGATCCTCGTCACGGGCGGCCGCGGCATGCTCGGCCAAGACCTCGTCCCGGCCCTCGCCGCCCACGACGTGACGGCGCCCGCGCGCGCCGAGCTCGACATCACCGACGAGGCCGCCGTCCGCGCGGCCGTCGCCGGGCACGACGTGGTCGTCAACCTCGCCGCGTACACGGCGGTGGACGCGGCCGAGGAGCACGAGGACGAGGCCCGCGCGATCAACGCGACCGGCGCCGGCGTGCTCGCGCGCGCCGCCGCGGAGGCGGGCGCCCGCATCGTGCACGTCTCCACCGACTACGTCTTCGACGGATCGGCGACCACCCCCTATCCCGAGGATGCCCCGCACGCGCCGGTGTCCGCCTACGGCCGCACCAAGGCCGAGGGCGAGCGGCTCGTGCTCGACGGACACCCCGACGGCGCGAGCATCGTGCGCACCGCGTGGCTGTACGGCGCAGGCGGCCCCTCCTTCCCGTCGACGATGCTGCGGCTCGCCGCGTCGCACGACACGGTCTCCGTGGTCGACGACCAGCGCGGCCAGCCCACCTGGACGGTCGACCTCGCGGCGCGCATCGTGGAGCTCGTCGACGCCGGGGCGCCCGCGGGCGTCTTCCACGGCACGGCCACCGGCGAGACGACCTGGTTCGGGCTCGCGCAGGCCGTCTTCGCGGAGGCGGGACTGGATCCCGAGCGCGTCCGCCCCACCGACAGCGCCTCCTTCGTGCGGCCGGCCCCGCGCCCCGCCTACTCGATGCTCGGGCACGACGCCTGGGGCCGCGTCGGCCTGGCGCCCCTGCGCGACTGGCGCGAGGCCCTGTCCGACGCCGCCGGGCACGGCGTCCTCCGGGCACGCTGACGGTTACACTCGTGTCCGGTCCGATCCCGGACACCCCAGCCGCTCCCGCTCCGCTCCCCGCGCGGGCCCCACGCAGTTACGAAGGGCACCATCACGTGTCGAGCATGACGAGCACCCAGTCCCGGGAGTTCTCGAGGCCCGGCACGGGCGCGGGGCTCCTGGACGTGTACCGCCGCCGCTACCTCCTCTCCCTCCTCGTGAAGAAGGAGGTGCAGGTCAGGTACCGCGGGTCCGTCCTCGGCTGGCTCTGGTCGTACGTGAAGCCGGCGGCCCAGTTCGCCGTCTTCTTCGTGGCGATGGGGGTGTTCCTCCAGCTGAACCGCAACCAGGTCAACTACCCCGTCTACCTGTTCTCGGGCATCATCCTCATCAACTTCTACACGGAGGCGTTCTCGAACTCCACGAAGTCGCTCGTGGACAACGGGGCCCTGATCAAGAAGATCTACCTGCCGCGCGAGCTGTTCCCGGTGTCGAGCACGTTCGTGGCGCTGGTCAACTTCCTGCCGCAGCTCGTGATCCTGCTGGTCGTCTGCCTCCTCGTCGGCTGGGCGCCCACCCCCGTGCAGGTGCTCGGCATCTTCCTCGCGGTCGCCATCATCGGCACGCTGGCCATCGGCCTGGGCATGCTCTTCGGCGCGGCCAACGTGTCGTTCCGCGACTCGCAGAACTTCGTCGAGCTGATCGTCATGGTCGTCGTCTGGGCCTCGCCCGTGCTCTACCCCTACGCCCAGGTCGCCAAGGTGCTGCCGGACTGGCTGCTCGTGATCTACCAGCTCAACCCCGTCACCGCGGCGGTCGAGCTGTTCCACGCCGCGTTCTGGTACCCCACCACGGGCGGCAGCGGCGAGCTGCCGCCGAACCTCTGGGTGTACGGGTTCATCGCCCTCGGCGTCTCGCTCCTGAGCCTCCTGCTCGGGCAGCTCGTCTTCAAGAAGCTGGAGGGGCGCTTTGCCCAGGACCTCTGAGTCGGACGCGCTCCCGCGCATCATCGTGGAGAACGTGCGCAAGTCGTTCCTCCTCCGCCACACGCACTCCATCAAGGAGACGGTCATCGCGGCCGTCCGCCGGAAGCCGCTCGCCTCGACGTTCAACGCGCTGGAGGACGTGAGCTTCGAGGTGCGGCCCGGCGAGTCCGTCGCGCTCATGGGATTCAACGGATCCGGCAAGTCGACGCTGCTCAAGCTCATCTCGGGCGTCTACCAGCCCGACAGCGGCGACGTGCTCGCCCGCGGGCGCATCGCCGGGCTCATCGAGGTGGGCGCGGGCTTCCACCCCGACCTCTCGGGCCGCGAGAACATCTACCTCAACGCCGCGATCCTCGGCATGGACCAGCACGAGATCGACGCGCGCTTCGACCAGATCGTCGAGTTCAGCGAGATCGAGAAGTTCATCGACACCGAGGTCAAGCACTACTCCTCGGGCATGTTCCTGCGCCTCGCGTTCTCCGTCGCGATCCACACCGAGGTCGACATCCTGCTGGTGGACGAGATCCTCTCGGTGGGCGACGAGCCGTTCCAGCGCAAGTGCCTCGCGAAGATCCGGGAGCTGCATGACCAGGGCAAGACGCTCGTGGTCGTGAGCCACGACCTCGACATGGTGTCGGACCTGTGCGAGCGCGGGATCCTCATCCAGTCGGGCAGGGTCGCGTTCGACGGGCCGTCGAAGGACGCGGTCGAGCGGATGCGCCAGGGCTGACCCCGCCGGGCGCTCCTCCCGGATCCCGCGGGCGAGCGCCGGTACGATGGTCCTCCCGCGGGCCGACCCGACACCCGCGCGATGGAGGACCGTGACCACCACGCTGCGCGTGATCATCGACCAGCTGACCGGCCCCACGCCCGGCGGCATCGGCCGCTACGCCGAGGACCTGACGAGCGCGATCGTCGCGACGACGCCGAGCGGCTGCGAGGTCGAGGGCGTCGTCTCCGCGATCACGCCCGAGCAGACGGCCGACCTCGAGGAGCGCCTGCCCGGGCTCGCCCGCATCACGCGCGTCCCGCTCCCCCGCCGCGAGCTCTCCCGCGCCTGGCAGCTCGGCCTCCCGACGCCCGGCACGACCGGCATGGTCCACGCCCCCGGCCTCCTCGCGCCGCTGCGCCGCCACGACCGCGTGAACACGAACGACCAGATCGTCGCCACCATCCACGACGTCAACGCGTGGACGCACCCCGAGAGCATGACGAGCGCGTCCGTCTCCTGGACGAAGGCCATGGCCAAGCGCGCCCGCAAGCACGCCGACGCCGTGGTCGTGCCGTCGCACGCGCTGGCCGATGAGCTCGCGCGGTACGTCGACCTGGGCGACCGCGTGCGGGTGATCGGCGGGGCCGTGAGCCCGCGCATCGCCCTGCCCGAGGACCCGGCCGCCCGTGCGGCCGAGCTGGACCTGCCTGCCGACTACCTGCTCACCGTCGGGAGCCTCGAGCCGCGCAAGGGCGTCCAGGCGCTCGTGCAGGCGCTGGTCCGGCCCGAGACCGGCGACCTGCCACTCCTCATCGTCGGGCCCGCCACGTGGGGCGACGTCGAGCTCGCGCAGGTGGCGGACGAGGCGGGCGTCGACCCGTCGCGCGTGCGGAGCCTGGGATCCCTCACCGACGCCGACCTGGCCGTCGCCCTCGACCGCGCCACGGTCTTCGTGCACCCGAGCCTCTCGGAGGGCTTCGGCCTGCCGGTCGTGGAGGCGCTGTCCTTCGGCACGCCCGTCGTGCACTCGGACGCGCCGGCCCTCCTCGAGGTCGCGGCCGACGCGGGCGTCGTGGTGCCGCGCGAGGATCCCGACGGCTACCCTCTGCGCCTCGCCGAGGCCATCGGCGGCCTCCTGTCCGACACGGCCGCGCGCGAGCGCCTCGCGGTCGTCGGGCAGGATCGCGCCCGCGCGTTCAGCTGGCGCGACGCCGCCGAGAAGGTCTGGCAGCTGCACGCCGACCTGTAGGCCGGGCGCCGGAGGATCAGCCCGCGGAGCCGTTCGCGAACTGCTGCTGGATCGCCTGGCGGACGGCCGGGAAGTCGGGCTTCTGCGAGTCGAACCGCGGCGGCACGATCTCCAGGTCGTCGATGGGCTGATCCTTCGTCTTCAGCGCCAGCTGCGTGAAGTAGCCGAGCATGCCGCGCGGGATGTCGGTCTTGACCACCTGCTGACCTGCCTGCGCGATCGCGTCGAACTTGGTGAGCACGTTGGCCGGGTCGAACTGCTTCAGCACCGCCTGCTGCACCTCGCGCTGGCGCGACATGCGGTCGTAGTCCGTGGCCTGGTAGCGCGAGCGCGCGTACCAGAGCGCGTGGTAGCCGTCGAGCTTCTGCTGCCCCGGCTCGATCCACTCCGGGATCGGCACCGGGCGGAACTTGTCGTCGTGCCCCGAGCCCATGCCGATGCGGCGCTTCACGTCGATGTCGATGCCGCCGAGCGCGTCCACCATCTCGGAGAAGCCCTGCATGTCGATGAGCGCGTAGTACTGGATCGTGAGCCCCGTGACGCCCTGCACGGCCTCGCGCATCGCCTCGATGCCGGGGAGGCTGCCCTTCTCCTCCGCGTCGGGGTAGAGGTCCTTCTTGTAGACCTCGACCTCGGTGTAGATGGAGTTGAGCATGCAGGCGTCCACGTCGCAGCGCTGGTAGCCGTTCGGGTAGCGCTCCTTGAGGGGCGAGCCGTCGGAGAACGGCACCTTCTCCATGTCGCGCGGCAGGCCCACCATCGTGGCGCGCCCGGTGTCGGCGTCGATGCTGACCACGGTGATGCTGTCCGGGCGCAGGCCCGCGCGGTCGCTGCCCGCGTCGCCGCCGAGCAGCATGATGTTGTACCGGCCGTCGACGGGGGCCTCGGTGGCGTAGTCGCCGAAGATCCCGCCGAGGGCGCCGCGGCCGACGCCGACGACGTAGGCGGCGTAGCCCGCGGATCCGGCCGTGCCGACCATGAGCAGCACCGACAGCGCCGCGATGACCGGGCGGGCCCGCGGCGCGACGCGGATGATGCGCGCGAGCCGCAGCGTGTCGAGCGCGAGCACGACCCACAGCACGGCGTAGGCCGCGAGGAGCAGCTGCAGCACGACGAGCAGCCACTCCTGGGACACGACCTGGATGAGCGCGCCGCGCGCGAAGAGCGCGAGCCCGCCCGCGACGACGGCGAGCCCCCACACGACCATCGTGGAGACCAGGCCGACGCGGCCGAGGCGACGGCTCCCCGCGAGGACCTGGGCGGATCCGGGGATGAGGACGTTCAGCACCACGAGCCACCAGGCCCGGGTGGTCATGATGCGCGGCGACCGGCTGTCCGGGTGCCGGATGGGCTGGGTGAGGCTCACGTGCGCGACGACACCTTCTGCTGCAGGGCAGCGTTCTTCCGCTCCACGAGCTCGGCGAGCTCGGCGCGATGGCGTGCGAGGGCGTCCGCGATGCGGTCGTCGGAGGTGGAGAGGATGCGCGCGGCGAGCAGCCCGGCGTTCTCCGCCCCGCCAATGGAGACGGTGGCGACGGGGACGCCGGCCGGCATCTGCACGATCGACAGCAGGGAGTCCATGCCGTCGAGGGTCGCGAGGGGCACGGGCACGCCGATGACGGGGAGGGTCGTGACCGAGGCGATCATGCCTGGCAGGTGCGCGGCGCCGCCGGCGCCCGCGATGATGACGCGGATCCCCCGCTCACGGGCGCTCTGCCCGTAGGCGATCATGCGCTCGGGCGTGCGGTGCGCGGACAGCACCTCGACCTCGAGGGCGATTCCGAGGGCGTCGAGCGCGAGGGACGCCTTCTCTATCACGTTCCAGTCGGAGTCGGAGCCCATGACGAGGCCGACGAGTGCAGGGGTGTCGGGATTCACGGGCTCCATGCTAGGTGCCGGATCCCGGGTGCCCGCCCGCGCCACGCAGCCCGGACGCGACCGGTCGGCGGAGGGCCGCTGCGCCCCCGCGGGATCCGGCCGCGCGCCCCCGTGCGCACCGGGCGGCGTCCCCGGTCAGCCCCGGAAGAACGCCGCGGCCGCGCGCGCCCGGTAGGCGGTCTCGTCGAGGTCGTCGCCCACCACGGTCACGTGCCCTACCTTGCGGCCGGGCCGCGGATCCTTGCCGTAGAAGTGGAAGCGCGCCTCCGGCTGGTCGGCGAGCGCCCGCGGGTAGCGGTCGGCGATGTCGCCGGCCTCCGGGCCGCCCAGCACGTTGATCATGACCGACCACGGCGCGAGCGGCCGGGTGGATCCGAGCGGCAGGTCGAGCACGGCCCGAAGGTGCTGCTCGAACTGGCCGGTGACTGCGCCGTCCATCGACCAGTGGCCGGTGTTGTGCGGGCGCATGGCCAGCTCGTTGACGAGCAGGCGCCCGTCGACCGTCTCGAACAGCTCGACCGCGAGGACGCCCGTGACGCCGAGCCCCTCCGCGATTCCGCGGGCCATCTCCTCCGCCGTCTCGCGGAGCCGCGCGCTCGCGCCGTGCGCGGGCGCGATGACCTCGGCGCACACGCCGTCGCGCTGGATCGACTCGACGACGGGCCACGCGGCGATGTCGCCGGAGGGCCGGCGCGCGACGGACTGCGCGAGCTCGCGCGCGTAGTCGACGAGCTCCTCGGCGAGCAGCGCGTCCCCCGCGCCGAGCGCGTCGAACCAGTCGCCGGCCTCGTCCGCGGAGCGCACGACCCGGACGCCCTTGCCGTCGTAGCCGCCGCGCGGCGTCTTCACGACCGCGACGCCGCCGTTGTCGGCGAGGAACGCGGCGAGCGCCTCCCGGTCGGCGACGCGCGCCCACACGGGCACCGGGACGCCCAGCTGCTCGAGCCGCTCGCGCATGAGCAGCTTATCCTGGGCGACGAGAAGCGCATCCGGTCCCGGGTGCACGGCGACGCCCTCGGCGACGAGCGCGCGGAGGACGTGCTGCGGCACGTGCTCGTGGTCGAACGTGATCACGTCCACGTCGCGGGCGAAGGCGCGGACCGCGTCGAGGTCGCGGTAGTCCCCGACGGCCGATGCGGCGAGCCCGGCGGACATGCCGTCCGCCTCGGCGAGCACGCGGATCCCGATGCCGAGCTCCACGGCGGGGGCGATCATCATCCGGGCGAGCTGTCCGCCTCCGACGACTCCGACGGTGGGCGTCATGGTGTCCTCCTCCTGCAGGTGGGTGGGCCCGCCCGATGCGGCGGGAATGCCGGCACCCGGGACCACCGGTAACGTGGTCCGTCGCGCCACCCGACATCCTCCCCCATCCAGGACGGACCCCGCCCATGTCCCCCCCGCCGCTCCCTCGCCTCGCTCGGCGTGCAGATCGCGCAGTTCGGGCTCGTCGGCGGCGCGGGCTTCCTGGTCGACCTCGCGGTCTTCAACCTGCTGCGCGCCACGGTCCTCCACCCCGACGCCGTCGAGGCCGGCCCGCTGCTCGCCAAGGTCGCCTCGACCGTCGTCGCCATCGCCGTCAACTGGGTGGGCAACCGCTACTGGACCTTCGGGAAGCAGCGCACCACGCGCCGCGGCCGCGAGGCGCTCGAGTTCCTCGCGGTCAGCGTGCTCGGCATGGTCATCGGGCTCGCGTGCCTCTACGTCTCGCACTACGTGCTGGGGCTCACTTCGCCGCTGGCCGACAACGTCTCGGCCAACGTCATCGGCCTGGGGCTCGGATCCGCGGTGCGCTTCGTGCTCTACCGCCAGTGGGTCTACTCCCCCGCCCGTCGCCACGCGGCACCGCAGGCGGAACCAGCTCGCGCCCCACGCGCCGACCGGATCGAGGACGCGGACCGGATCGCGGTCCCCTAGGTCGGCGGCCCGCTCATCCACCGTAGGGACCGTAGGGACCGTAGGGACCTCAGCCGCGCTGCCAGGGCTGCGTGTCGTCCGGCCACACGGAGCGGGCCTCGTCCTGCTGACGCCAGGCCGGGTCGCCGGGCCGACCACGGCGCGACTCCTCCTGGCGTCGGCGCTCGGCCACCATGTTGGCGTTCTCCTCCATGAGGTCCTGCAGGGCCTGGACGACGAGCACCGCGGACGGCACGTCCCGGAGCACGACGGGCGACTCGAGGCCGGCGTTGATGGAGACGTGGCCGCTGCGGTGCAGGTGCTGCAGGGGGCCGCGGCGGAGGGTCACGTCGTACCCGCGCGAGTGCAGCAGCTCCTGGCGGGTCCGCACGAAGAAGCCGTGCGAGACGATGAGGCGCCGGGTCGTCACCGTGTAGCGCCGGTTGAGCCACACGAGCACGGGGAGCAGCGTGACGAAGACCGCGACGCCCGCGAGCGAGACCAGCAGCAGCGCGTTCTCCCACGGCTCCGGGAACCAGGCGCCGAAGTAGCCGCCCGCGAGGCAGATCGCGAGGAGCAGCAGCACGGGGAGGGTGAGCGCGCGGCCGTGCGGTCGGAGGCGGACGAGGACGCGCTCGGGGTCGGCGGCCGTCACCTGCTGGGCCGGGGCGGCAGGAGGGGCGGCAGGGCGGCCGAGGCGCGGATCCACGTCGTGCGACGCGGTCAGGCGGCCGGCCTCGTCCTCGGCGACGCGACGGCGCTCCTCCTTCTCGGCCTTACGACGGGCCCGGCGTCCGCCGCGGACGGGGAGCGCCCGCCCGCCCTCTCCGGGTGCGTACCGCTGCGTGTCACCCGTGTGCGCCATGCCTCATTGATACCGCAGATGCGTCACGTCCCCGGCGGCGACAGACGTGACGGCCGGATCCCCGGCGGACTCCACGGTCAGCCGCCCGTCGTCGTCGACCCCGGTGGCGCGCCCGAGGAGCTCGCCGCCGCCCGGCAGCTCGACGCGGACGTCGCGGCCGATGGTGGCGCAGGTGCGGGTCAGCTCGTCGACGAGTCCGCACGCGCGCGCGTCGCCGTCGGCGTCCACCCACGCCAGGTACCGGGCGCGGAGCTCCCGCAGGTACGCGGCCAGGAGCGCGTCCACGTCCGGATCCTGCACGCCCGACAGCCGCAGCGACGTGGAGGTGGGCGTCGGCAGCTCGGCCTCCTCGAGCGTGAGGTTGAGGCCCGTCCCCACGAGCATGCGGCCGGGCGCGACTATCTCGCCGAGGATCCCGGACACCTTCCGCCCGTCCACGTGCACGTCGTTCGGCCACTTGAGCGTGACCTCGGCCGGTGCGGGCACGAGGTCGCGGAGGGTCGCGACGAGCGCGAGGCCGGCCACGAGCGGCAGCCAGCCGGGGTCGAGGTCCGTGCGCCCCGGGGCGCAGAGGACGCTGACCGCGAGGCATCGCCCGGGCGGCGCCGTCCAGACGCGGCCGCGACGGCCGCGTCCCGCCGTCTGGTCGAGCGTGAGCACGACGGATCCGTCCGGCCACGCGGCCGGATCAGCGGACGCCCGCCGGGACAGCTCGTCGTTGGTCGAGCCGGCCGAGTCCAGGGCGAGGAGGCGCGGGGCGGCGAGTCGGCTGAGCGGGAGGTCCATGCCGCCACCGTACCGAGCGGACCAGGAGGACATCGCACCCCGGACGCGCGGTCTTCTGTGCGTGGTCCACAAGTGCGGGGTCCATGCCCGCCGGTACAGTGATGCGGGTGACTTCACACGAGCCAGACGAGGACGCCGGCGCCCCGGACATGTACACGACCGCGGGCAAGCTCGCCGACCTGAAGCGGCGCTACCACGAGGCCGTCACCGCGAGCGGCGAGGCCGCCATCCAGAAGCAGCACGCGCGCGGCAAGATGACCGCCCGCGAGCGCATCGACCAGCTGCTCGACCACGGGTCGTTCGTCGAGCTCGACGAGTTCGTCCGCCACCGCACGCACGCGTTCGGCATGGACACCAAGCGGCCCTACGGCGACTCGGTCGTCACGGGCACGGGCACCATCAACGGCCGACAAGTCGCCGTCTACTCGCAGGACTTCACGATCTTCGGCGGATCCCTCGGCGAGGTCGCGGGCGAGAAGATCATCAAGGTCATGGAGCTCGCCATCAAGACGGGCGTCCCCATCATCGGCATCCTCGACTCGGGCGGCGCGCGCATCCAGGAGGGCGTGGTCGCGCTCGGCAAGTACGGCGAGATCTTCCGCCTGAACACGCGCGCCTCGGGCGTCATCCCGCAGATCTCGCTCATCATGGGCCCGGCAGCGGGCGGTGCCGTGTACTCCCCGGCGCTCACCGACTTCGTGATCATGGTCGACAAGACCAGCCACATGTTCGTCACGGGCCCCGACGTCATCAAGACGGTCACGGGCGAGGAGGTCGGCTTCGAGGAGCTCGGCGGTGCGCTCACCCACAACAAGGTCTCCGGCGTCGCGCACTATCTCGCGAGCGACGAGGACGACGCGCTCGACTACGCGCGCACCCTCCTCGGGTTCCTGCCCGACAACAACCTCGCGGAGCTGCCGGAGTTCCCGCGCACGGCGGACCTCGAGATAACGGCGCAGGACAGCAAGCTCGACACGATCATCCCGGACAGCCCGAACCAGCCGTACGACATGAAGACGATCATCGAGCTCATCGTCGACGACGGCGAGTTCCTCGAGACGCAGCCGCTGTTCGCGCCCAACATCATCGTCGGGTTCGCGCGCGTCGAAGGCCGCTCAGTCGGCATCGTCGCCAACCAGCCGAACGCGATGGCCGGCACGCTCAACATCGAGGCGGGCGAGAAGGCCAGCCGGTTCGTGCGGTTCTGCGACGCGTTCTCCATCCCGATCCTCACGCTCGTGGACGTGCCCGGGTACCTGCCCGGCACCGAGCAGGAGTGGACGGGCGTCATCCGCCGCGGCGCGAAGCTGCTGTACGCGTACGCCGAGGCGACCGTTCCGCTCGTCACCGTCATCACGCGGAAGGCCTACGGCGGCGCCTACATCGTCATGGGATCCAAGCAGCTCGGCGCCGACATCAACCTCGCGTGGCCGACGGCCGAGATCGCGGTGATGGGCGGACAGGGTGCCGTCAACATCCTCTACCGCGGCGAGATCAAGGGCGCCGAGCAGGCCGGCGAGGACGTCGCGGCGGTCCGCACCCGGCTCGCCAACGAGTACACGTACAACGTCGCGAGCCCGTTCCTCGCGGCCGAGCGCGGCGAGCTCGACAACGTCATCCAGCCGGCCGCCACGCGCGCGTCGGTCGTCAAGGCCCTGCGGGCGCTGCGCACCAAGCGCGCGAGCCTGCCGCCCAAGAAGCACGGGAACATCCCGCTGTGACCGACGCGCACGGGTCGGCTGGCGCCGCGGGGGGCGGATTCCGCGTCCTCGGCGGCTCCCCCACGGAGGAGGAGCTCGCCGCCGCCACCGCGGTCATCGCGGCGCTGGCGGCGCAGCCCGCCGCCGAGCAGCCCGCGCGTCGGGTGCCGGACGCCTGGCAGCGCTCGCAGCGCGGCGTCCGCGGCACGCTCGTGCCGGGTCCCGGTCGCTGGCGCGGCTTCTCCGGCTGACCGGGTCGGCGACGATCCCGCGGGGTGCGTTCGCCACAGGCTGTGTCCTCGCAAATGACGACTTGGCCCGCCTCCCCCGCTCCGTGAGACTCGACGTGCTGGGGGACCTGCATCGCGGGTCAGTCAACACGGCGTCGTCCATCTGTGGTGAGCAGACGGCGCCAGGGGGCGGATCATCTCGATGCTCGGGTCATCGGGATGACCGGAGAGGCGCGGGGGCGGTCGGTGGATGCACCGGCCCCCGCGCCTCTCAGCACCACCAGCGGACTGCGCGCCACCGGCGGCCGGCGCCTCAGATGCGCGGCCTTGGGATCTCCAGCCACAGGTCGACCTCGTCGTCCAGGTCGTCGCTGCCCAGGAGGCTCGCGCTGCCGTCGCCCGCCACGCTGAGGCCGACGACGGTGATCGCCGTGTCGGATCCCTCGGGCACCGTGCGGGCGATGATCTTGTCCGCCTGCGTGTCCCGGATGGCGGCGGCCAGCCGGTCGAGCACGACGTCGCGCGTGGTGTCGTCGAGGTCGTCGATGCCGCCCTCGTCGAGGAGCGTGACGACCGTCCCGCGACGCCGGGCGAGCATGACCTGCTCGCGCACCGCGTCGTTCAGCAGCGTGCGCCCGCGGATCTCATCGCGGATCGCGCCCTCGAGGTAGAGGCACTCCTGCCGCTCCTCCGGGGAGAGGTCGCCGCCGGTCTCCACGATGCGGCGGAGCATGGGGACCGCCATGCGGCTCGTCTGGCGGAGCCGGAACTGGCGCTCGTAGAGGTGCGCCTCCTGCGCGGCCTGCCAGTCCGCGGCCTCGCGCTCGGCGCGGTGGAACTGCCGGGCGTCGCGCGCGGCCTTGGCGAGCGCGTGCGCCAGCACGTGCGAGACGGCGACCCACAGCGCGCTGCCCGTGACGCCGTAGGCGACGAGACCGGCCGGCCCGCCCCAGAGCACCGTCTGGGCCGCCAGGATGACGATGCCCGACCACGCGAAGCCCTGCCTCCGGCGGGCGGACGTGATGGTCATCAGCGTGCCGACGGCGGCGACGTGCCACGTGGTGAACGGGGCGAGAGGTCCGGGCGCGAGCTGGCTGGTCACCAGGACGGGCACGACGGTCGCCACGGCGAGGTTGAAGGACGCGAGCCACACGGGCATGACCGTGGGGCTCGTCGGCCAGAGGCTCATGAGCGTGGCGACGAGGTAGAGCGCGACCGCGACGAGCGTGACGGCCGGATCAGCGGGGGCGGAGATCGCGACGAGCGCGAGCACCACGTGGTACGCCGAGAAGAGGGCGGCGAGGCCGAGGACGATGGAGCGCGGGACGACGATCACCGGTCGCCCCTCTCGCGTTCGGGACGCTCGAGCGGTTGCGCGTCGAGGTCGTCGGGGAGGGGAGGGACCGTGAGCGCCGCGGCGTCGACCGGGGCGGGCCAGCGGATCCGCACCGCCGTGCCCTCCCCCGGCGCCGAGTCGATCGTGACGAGCCCGCCCGCCTGCGCCACGCGCTCCTTGATGGACACGCGGAGCCCCAGGCGCTCCGTGGGGATGCGGCGCTGGTCGAAGCCGACGCCGTCGTCGACGACGTCGATCGCCACGCCCTCGTCGCCGTGGCCCGAGATGACGAGCATCCGGGTGATGGTCTCGGCCGAGGTGCCCGCGTGCTGGAGGCTGTTCATCATCGCCTGCACCGCCGCGGAGTAGATGGCCTCCGCGGTGGCCACCGGGACCGTGCGCGCGCCGAGGTCGCGCGTCTCGAGGACGAACGGCGCGGAGAGCGCGGATGCGGCGTCGACGATGCGCTTCGCGACGGCGCGAAGCGGCACCGAGGCGTCGTCGTCGGTGCCCTGCTCCGCGGCGGCCAGGTGCCCCATCGCGTTGGCGGCCATCGTGGCGGCGAGCGTGCGGGCGGCCGGATCCCCGGTGCGGGCCGCCGAGAGCAGCGTCGTGAGGACGCTGTCGTGCACGATCGCGTCGACCTGCACGCGCTCCACCTCCGTGGCGTGCTGCCGCACCGCGTGCGAGTAGCGCGTCAGCGCCGTGCCCTGCGCCCAGTCGACGCCGAGGGCCGCCTGGCGGAGCACCGTGACGATCATCAGGACGGATCCGCCCAAGATGATCGAGTAGAGGACCTGCAGGAACGAGTCGAGCGGCGTGATGACTCCGTGGCGCAGCACCACCTCCATGAAGCCGAGCCCGAGCGGCACCGCGACCGTGTAGATCACGGCGATCCACAGGCGGAAGGCCATCGCCGCGCACGTCGTCGCGACCGTGAGCTCCTGGTAGAGGAACGGCTGCGGGACGGTCGCGAGGGTCTCCGGGACGATCGCGAACGGCCACGTCGCGAGCGCGAGCACGAAGACCAGGGCGACGGTCGCGTGCGCGGGCACGACCCCGCGGCGGATCACGCCGGCGACGCACGTCCAGACGAGGCTGCCGAAGAACACCAGCAGGAAGGCGATGCTCCAGGCCGGGCGCATGGCGTCCAGCTGCTCGCTGATGACCTGCAGCGACTGCAGGGCGAAGAGGAGGCCGAACGCACCCGCGCCGCGACCGAGGATCGTCTCGATGCGGGCGAGGCTGATGGGGTTGTCGGGGGTGCGTGGTGGGGCGCCGGCGATGGCGCGCGTCACGGGAGCCGCGGAGGGCGGCGCGCTGGCCGGAGGCCTAGCGGCCATCGCCGCCGTCCTGGTCCAGGCCGGGGAGGATGCCGTCCTCCACGGCGCGGCGGAGCAGATCGACCTTGGTGGGGGCGGGGCGGCCGACCTCGACGTACTTGACGCGGATCCGGTCGAGGTACTCGCGCGCCGTGCTGTTCGCGATGCCCAGCTGCTGCGCCACCAGCTTGAGCGGCAGGCCGGATGCGTAGAGGTGCAGCACGTCGCGCTCGCGCCGGCCGAGCTGGGCCTTCGCGAAGTCGCGGTCCGCGTCGATGGCGGTGGCCCACTCCAGGTTGTTGAGCACGTCGCCGCGCGCGACGGTGGCGACGGCGGCCATCACGGTCTGCGTGGCCGAGGACTTCGGGATCACGCCCGCGGCGCCGGCGGCGAGCGCCTCGCGGACGCTCGCGACGCGGTCGGCGATGCTGTGGACGAGCACCGCGGCACCCGTGCCCTGCGCGGCCTTGACGTTGTCGGTGACGGACGAGCCGTCGCCCAGCGAGAGGTCGAGCACGACCACGTCGCACTCCCGACCCACCAGGCCCTCGACGAGCTCGCGGGCGTTCGCGGCCGCGAGGATGAACTCGAACCCAGCGTCGAGGCACGCGGCCTTGAGCCCGAGCCGCACCGACTCGTGGTCGTCGACGACGGCGACGCGGACGGGCGGGCGGCCCTCGGCCGCCTGGTCGGATCCCTGCATGGTCTCGGTCATCCGGATCCCCCTCGTCGCGTGGCGCCGTCGAGCTCCGACAGCCGCCTCGCCCACTGTATCGCCCGGCTGCCGCCACCCCTCGGCGGCGGATCCCCCGGTCAGGAGCCGGCGGGCACCAGCACGGCCACGCTCTCGACGTGGTGGGTGTGCGGGAAGAGGTCGTACGACCGCACCGAGCGGAGCTCGTAGCCGCGCTCGGCGAACAGCGCCACGTCGCGGGCCAGCGCGACGGGATCGCACGCCACGTAGACGACCTGCGCCGGGTGCAGCTCGGCGAGCGCGTCGACGACGGGCTTCTTCGCCCCCGCGCGCGGCGGGTCGAGCACGACGGTCGCGCCCTGGAGGCGACGGCGCTCGGCGGGGGTCGCCTCGCGTGCCAGCTGCTGCAGGTAGCGGTCGACGCGCGACGTGAGGGACGCGGCGCCCACCCACTCCGCCAGGTTGTCGCCGGCGAACTCGGTGGCGACCTCGTCGCTCTCGACGCTCGTGATCCGCGTGGTGTCGCCGAACCGGTCTCCCACGGCGGCGGCCAGCAGCCCGACTCCCCCGTAGAGGTCGAGGTTGGCGGCGCGCGGATCGAAGAGGGCCTCGTCGATGGACGACTGGACGGCGTCGTAGAGCGTCTCGGCCGCCCGGCGGTGCACCTGCCAGAAGCCGCCGGCCTCGAGCTTGAACTCGCGGTCGCGGACGCGCTCGGTGATGGTGTCGCGGCGCTGCGCCTTGCCGTCGATGAGGAGCATGCGGACGTGGCCGTCCGAGGGCGCGACGAGGTCGATGCCCTCGACGCCGGGGAAGCGCTGGCCGAAGGGCGCCGCGCCGTTGACGCCGGCGGTGGCGAGCGGCAGCGACTGCACGGGGATCACGCGGTGCGAGCGCGACGCGTACGGGCCGACCGTGCCGTCGTCGGCCACGTGCAGGCTGACGCGCGTGCGCCAGCCGAGCCCGTCGGACTCGTCGTCGCCGGGGAGCGCCTGCACCCGGACGTCGTGGTCGACGTGCGCCATGCGGGAGAGCGAGTCGACGACGACCTGGCGCTTGAGCTCGCGCTGGTGGGAGAGGCGGATGTGGCCGAGCTCGGCGCCGCCGACGCGGTCCTCGGGGGCGCGGTCGACGGAGGCCTCGGCCCACACGTGCGGTCGGCGGTGCGGCGACGCGTCGAGCACCTCGACCGTGTCGGCGCGCCAGAACGACTTCTTGGAGTCCTCGGTGATGCGCGCGCGCACCCGCTCGCCGGGGATCGCGTCCGAGACGAAGATCACCCGACCGTCGTGCCTGGCGACGGAGACCCCTCCGTGCGCCATGTTCGTCACGTCCACCTCGACCTCGCGGCCCACCTGCTCACCCATCCCGCAACCCTGACACACACGGAGGCGGCACGGACACACGGGGCGTGCGGCCGGGGGCCCGGATCCGCGTGCCACCATGTCCCCGTGACCACGCGCCTCCACCTCGCCTCCACCTCCCCCGCCCGCCTGGCCCTGCTGCGATCCGCCGGCATCGAGCCCGTCGTGCTGCCCTCCGACGTCGACGAGCCCGCGGCGGTCGCGGCCACCGAGGCGCAGCGGGGACCGCTCGGACCGGAGGACATGGTGCAGCTGCTCGCGCGCTCCAAGGCGGAGGCGGTCGTCGGGCAGCTCGTCGCCGGCGCGCCCCTCACCGGCCTCGTGCTCGGCGGCGACTCCGCCTTCGAGATCGACGGCGTCGTGCACGGCAAGCCGCACACGGTCGCGCGCGCCACGGAGCGCTGGCGGGCGCAGCGCGGCCGCGAGGGGCGGCTGCACTCCGGGCACTGGCTGATCGAGGTGGCCGAGGGCCGCATCGTGCGCGGCATCGGGCGCGCGGCCGTCGCGGACGTGCGCTTCCGCGCCGACATCACCGACGCGGAGATCGACGCCTACGTCGCGACGGGCGAGCCGCTGCTGGTCGCCGGGTCGTTCACCATCGACAGCCTGGGCGCCGCCTTCATCGAGCGGATCCAGGGCGACCCGAGCACGGTCGTCGGCCTGTCGCTGCCCACCCTCCGCGGGCTCGTGCGCGAGCTCGGCACGGAATGGACGGACCTCTGGAACCGGCAGGGCGCCGTGGAGGCGCGCCTCGTCTGACGCCCGGGCGTCAGCCCATCCCGAGGACCTCGATGCGGTCGGCGAGGTAGGCGGCCAGCGGCCGGGTCTCGTGCGCGTTCGGCCCCCACTGCACGCGGAGCTCGCGGCCACGGAGGGACAGGGGCCCGGATCCCGCGGCGAGCGACTCCGCGTCGAGCGCGATGGGCTCCCAGTCGTAGTCGACCGCGTCGCCCTCCTCGAAGGCGCGGACGGCCTGGCGCCTGGCCTCCTTGCGCGCCTCGACGCCGGAGTCGAGGCCCTGGGATCGCGTGGGCTCCACGGCGCGCGTGATGCTGCCGGTGCGGCGGAGGGATCCGTCGGCGGAGAGCAGGAGGACGCCGAGCCGCCAGGCCCGGCCGACCGGCACCATGGCCGGCTGCCGCTTGATGGGCCCGAAGGACCGCTTGACGCGCACCTCCGCGAGCGCCTCGTCGGGCGACCGTCGCGCCCGCAGCTCGCCGACCGTCGCCCGCAGCAGCTCTTGGAGGTCGGCCGCGGCGGCTCGCGCGTCGTCGTCGCCGGTGCCGGATGCGGTCATGCGTCGATCATGCCAGGGGCGCGCGGGGACCGGCCGGTTGTGGGCACGCGTACCCGTCGGCCCCGCATGTTTGTGCGCACCCTCCGAAGCCGGGCACATCCCAGACCCTAGGCTGGGGTCCCATGACGCGTGTGAACAAGGTCCTCATCGCCAACCGGGGCGAGATCGCCGTCCGCATCATCCGGGCGGCGAGGGATGCGGGGATCGGATCGGTCGCCGTCTACGCCGACCAGGACCGCGACGCCCTGCACGTGACGCTCGCCGACGAGGCGTACGCCCTCGACGGGCAGTCGAGCGCGGACACGTACCTCGTCATCGCGAAGCTCCTCTCCATCGCCCGCCGCTCCGGCGCGGACGCCGTCCACCCGGGCTACGGGTTCCTCGCCGAGAACGCCGACTTCGCGCAGCAGGTCATCGACGCCGGCCTCATCTGGATCGGCCCCTCGCCGAGCGCCATCCAGCAGCTCGGCGACAAGACCACGGCCCGCCACGTGGCCGAGCGCGTCGGAGCGCCCCTCGCGCCCGGCACGCTCAACCCGGTGTCGGGCGCCGACGAGGTGCTCGACTTCGTCGACGTGCACGGCCTGCCGGTCGCCATCAAGGCGGCGTTCGGCGGCGGCGGCCGCGGCCTCAAGGTCGCCCGCACGCGCGAGGAGGTGCCGGAGCTGTTCGAGTCCGCCACCCGCGAGGCCGTCGCCGCGTTCGGCCGCGGCGAGTGCTTCGTCGAGAAGTACCTCGACCGCCCCCGCCACGTCGAGACCCAGTGCCTCGCCGACTCTGCCGGCACCGTCGTCGTCATCTCCACGCGCGACTGCTCGCTCCAGCGCCGCCACCAGAAGCTCGTGGAGGAGGCGCCCGCGCCCTTCCTCACCGACGAGCAGAACGCCCAGCTCTACGCCGCGTCCAAGGCGATCCTCCGCGAGGTCGGGTACATCGGCGCCGGCACGTGCGAGTTCCTCGTCGCGCAGGACGGCACCATCTCCTTCCTCGAGGTCAACACGCGCCTCCAGGTGGAGCACCCGGTCTCCGAGGAGGTCACGGGCATCGACCTCGTGCGCGAGCAGTTCCGCATCGCCGCGGGCGGCCTCATCGACTACGACGACCCGGCCCCGCGCGGCCACTCGTTCGAGTTCCGAATCAACGGCGAGGACCCGGGCCGCGGCTTCTTCCCCGCGCCCGGCCCGGTGCACGTGTTCCAGGCGCCGGGCGGCCCCGGCGTCCGGGTCGACTCCGGCGTCCGCGCGGGCGACGTGGTCTCCGGCGCGTTCGACTCGCTGCTCGCGAAGCTCATCGTCACGGGATCCAGCCGCGAGGACGCCCTCGAGCGCTCGCGCCGCGCCCTCGACGAGTTCGAGGTGCAGGGCCTGCCCACCGTGCTCCCCTTCCACCGCGCGATCGTGCGCGACGCGGCCTTCGCCCCCGCCGACGGTGCGCCCTTCTCCGTCTACACGCGCTGGATCGAGACCGAGTTCGACAACACCATCGAGCCCTGGTCGGGCGCCCTCGAGGACGCCGCCGAGGCGCCCGCACGGCACACGGTCGTGGTCGAGGTCGGCGGCAAGCGCATCGAGGTCAGCCTCCCGGAGGACCTCGCTCCGGCGGCCGGCGCCTCGGCGTCGCGTCGCGCGTCGGCGGCCCCCGCCCGCCGCAAGCAGTCCGGCTCAGTCGACACCTCGGGCGGCGGATCCGTCACCTCGCCCATGCAGGCCACCGTGGTCAAGCTCGCCGTCGAGGAGGGCCAGCAGGTCGTCAAGGGCGACCTGCTCGTGGTCCTCGAGGCGATGAAGATGGAGCAGCCGCTCACGGCGCACCGCGACGGCACCGTCACGGGCCTCCAGGCCCAGGTCGGCGAGACCGTGCCCTCGGGGCACCGCCTCCTCGACATCGTCTGACCCCGCGCACCACGCGACGACGGCCGGTCCCCGCGGGGCCGGCCGTCGTCGCGTGCGGGCCGCACGGGGCGGCCGGAGGGTCAGAGGACGATGTGCATGGCGCGCGCCGCGTCGGAGATGCTGCCCGACAGCGACGGGTACACCGTGAAC
The DNA here is from genome assembly GCF_014802555.1 of Clavibacter sp. Classification (NCBI taxonomy): domain Bacteria; kingdom Bacillati; phylum Actinomycetota; class Actinomycetes; order Micrococcales; family Microbacteriaceae; genus Clavibacter; species Clavibacter sp. Next base: position 43,195 of record NZ_JAAVCB010000060.1, read on the forward strand.
GCGCGCGCGACGTCGTCGACCGTGAGCCGGTGCTCGACCGCGAGCGCCAGCGGGAAGATCAGCTCGGAGGCCTTGGGCGCCACGATGACGCCGCCGATGACCGTGCCCGAGCCCGTGCGCGCGAACAGCTTCACGAAGCCGTCCTTCACGTTCTGCATCTTCGCGCGAGGGTTCGAGGCGAGCGGCAGCTTGTAGATGTCGCCCTGCGCGAGCCCCTCCTCGATCTGCTTCTGCGACCAGCCGAGGGTCGCGATCTCGGGCTGCGTGAAGATGTTCGACGTCACGTTGCGGAGCTCCGTGGGACTGACCGCGTCGCCCATCGCGTGGTACACCGCGGTGCGGCCCTGCATCGACGCGACGGACGCGAGCGGCAGGAACGTCGTGCAGTCGCCCGCGGCGTAGACGCTCGGCACCGAGGTGCGCGCGACGCGGTTCACGCGGATGTGGCCGGAGTCGCTCATCTGCACGCCCGCCTCCTCGAGGCCGATCCCCGCGGTGTTCGGCACGGATCCGACCGCCATGAGGCAGTGGCTGCCCTCGACGACCCGGCCGTCGCTGAGGGTCGCGACCACGCCGTCGCCCTGGCGGACGACCGACTCGGCGCGGGACTTCGACAGCACCGTCATGCCGTTGCGCGTGAAGACGTCCTCGATCACGCGGGCGGCGTCGGCGTCCTCGCCCGGCAGCACCTGGTCACGGGAGGAGATGAGCGTGACCTTGGCGCCGAGCGCCGTGTAGGCCGAGGCGAACTCGGCGCCCGTGACGCCGGATCCCACGACGATGAGGTGCTCGGGCACGCAGTCCATCGTGTAGAGCTGCGTCCAGGTGAGGATCCGCTCCCCGTCGGGCTTGGCGGTGTCGAGGATGCGGGGGCTCGCGCCCGTGGAGATGACCGTGGTGTCCGCGTCGATCTCGTCGAAGTCGGTGCCCCGGCCGCCGCCGCGGCCGGTGGAGACGATGATGCGGTTGGGCCCGTCGAGCCGCCCCTCGCCCTGCACGATGCGGACGCCCGCGCGGATGAGGCTCGACTTCATGTCCTCGGACTGCTGGCGCGCGAGCCGCAGCAGGCGGTTGTTGACGGCCTGCAGGTTGACGGCAACCTCGGGGCGCACGGGCCGGCGGGTCTGCTCGCCGCGGGAGAAGAACTGCACGCCGAGGTCGGCGGCCTCGCCGATCGCGTTGGTGGCCTCCGCGGTGGCGATGAGGGTCTTGGAGGGGACGACGTCGGTCATCACGGCCGAGCCGCCGACGCCCACGCGCTCCACCAGCGTCACCTCCGCGCCGAGCTGCGCTCCGGCGATGGCGGCCTCGTAGCCGCCGGGACCCCCTCCGAGGACGGCGATCCGCTGGTTGGCCTCGAACTCGTATCCCATGCGCACATCATCCCGCAGGCCCCCGCCCCGCGCGAACCCGCCCGCCGTCGTGGCCCGGGTCGCGCGGGCGCGCGCATTTAGGATCGGGGCATGACCTACAGCAACCCCCTCGAGTCGCCCGACGCGGACCCCCAGGAGATCGCGCGGCAGGCCGCCCGGCAGATCGCCGAGCTGACCGGCGTCGAGCGCCACGACATCGCCCTCACGCTCGGCAGCGGATGGGGGAAGGCGGCGGATCTCATCGGCGAGACCACCGCCACCATCCCGGCCACCGAGGTCGTCGGCTTCTCGAAGCCCGCCCTGGAAGGCCACGTCGGATCGCTCCGCAGCGTGCTGCTCCCGTCCGGCCGCCGCGCCCTCGTCATCGGCGCGCGCACCCACTACTACGAGGGCCACGGCGTCCGCCGGGTCGTGCACAGCGTGCGCACCGCGGCGGCGACCGGCGCGACCACGATGATCCTCACCAACGGCGCGGGCGGCATCAAGGAGCACTGGACGCCCGGCACACCCGTCCTCATCAGCGACCACATCAACCTCACCGCCGACTCGCCACTCGAGGGCGCGACCTTCATCGACCTCACCGACCTCTACTCGGCGAGGCTCCTGGCGATCGCCCACGAGGTCGAGCCCGACCTCGACGAGGGCGTGTACTGCCAGTTCCGCGGACCCCACTACGAGACGCCGGCCGAGGTGCGGATGGCGAAGGCGATCGGCGGCCACATCGTCGGCATGTCCACCGCGCTCGAGGCCATCGCCGCGCGCGAGGCCGGCATGGAGGTGCTCGGCATGTCGCTCATCACGAACCTCGCGGCGGGGATCCAGAAGACGCCCCTCAGCCACGAGGAGGTCATCGAGGCCGGCCGCGCCGCCGAGGGGCGCATCGGCGGGATGCTCGCCCGCATCGTGGGCGCCCTGTGAGCCGCGAGGAGACCGCGGCGCTGGTCGCCGCCGCGCGCGCCTGGCAGGCGCAGGACCCGGATCCCGTCACGCGCGCCGAGGTCGACGAGCTGCTCGCCCTCGTCGAGGGCACCGCTGCCGGGGCATCCGCGGCAGACCGCGAGCAGGCGGCCGCCGGGATCCGCGACCGCTTCCAGACGCGCCTCCAGTTCGGCACCGCCGGGCTCCGCGGCGAGCTGGGCGCGGGTCCCAACCGGATGAACCGCGTGCTCGTCTCGCAGGCCGCCGCCGGCTTCGCCGACTACCTGCGCAGCCGCAGCCCGCGCCCGAGCATCGTCATCGGGTACGACGGGCGACACAACTCCAGGGTCTTCGCGGAGGACACCGCGCGCATCATGGCCGGAGCAGGCGTCCGCACGGTCCTGCTCCCTCGGGCACTCCCCACGCCCGTGCTCGCGTACGCGGTGAAGCACCTCGCCGTGAGCGCCGGCGTCATGGTCACGGCGTCGCACAACCCCGCGCGCGACAACGGCTACAAGGTCTACCTCGGGGACGAGGACCACGGCGCGCAGATCGTCAGCCCGGCCGACCGCGACATCGCGGCCTTCATCCACAAGGCCGCAGGCGAGCGCACCGTGCAGCAGCTGCCGGTGGCGGACGACTTCGAGATCGCGCCCGAGACGCTCATCGACTCCTACGTGCGGGAGACGGCTGACCTGTTCGCGGCTCCGCTCGCCCCCCTGACCTGGGTCTACACACCGCTGCACGGCGTCGGGTGGGAGACCGCGGCGCGCGTGTTCGACGCGGTCGGCGTCGACGCGCCCATCGTCGTCGCCGCCCAGGCGGATCCGGACCCCGACTTCCCCACGGTCGACTTCCCGAACCCCGAGGAGCCGGGCGCGCTCGACCTCGCGTTCGAGGCCGCCGTTCGGTCCGACGCCGAGCTCATCATCGCCAACGACCCGGACGCCGACCGCCTCGCGGTCGCCATCGCCGACGAGCACGGCGCCTGGCGCCGCCTCTCGGGCAACGAGGTCGGCATGCTGCTCGGCCTGGGCATCGCCGAGCGCTACATCGAGGAGGGCAAGACGGGCACGTTCGCCTCGTCGCTGGTGTCCTCGCCCGCGCTCGAGGTCGTCGCGCGCGAGCTCGGCTTCGGCTACCGCGAGACGCTCACGGGCTTCAAGTGGATCAGCCGCGTGCCGGACCTCGTCTACGGCTACGAGGAGGCCCTCGGCTATCTCGTCGCGCCCTGGATCACGAGCGACAAGGACGGGATCTCCGCCGCCGTCGCCGTGCTCCACGGCGTGATGCTGCTGAAGTCGCGCGGGCAGACCATCGACGACTACGACCGCGGGTTCGCCGAGCGGTTCGGCTCGTTCGCGAGCGACCAGATCTCGGTGCGCGTCACGGACCTCGCGGTCATCCCGCGCATCATGGCGAAGCTCCGGCAGTCGCCGCCGACCTCCATCGGATCCCGGCGCGTCGAGCGCATGGACGACCTCGCCGAGGGGACCGCCGACCTCCCGCCGAGCGACGTGCTCCGGTTCCACCTGGGCGACGGCGCGCGGCTCATCGTGCGGCCGAGCGGCACGGAGCCGAAGATCAAGGTGTACCTCGACGCGCAGAGCACCGAGGGCACCGTGGCCGAGCGCCGCGACGCCGCGCGCGCCATCGTCGCCGACATGGCGCAGGCCGTGCCGCTGCTCCTCGAGGTCTAGCCGACGGGATCCGCGGGCCGCCAGCCGGCCCGCGGCGTCCGAGCGGCCGCCACTGGTAGCGGCACTATCAGTGCGCTACCCTCGCCGCATCCGCATCACCGAGCTGGCCGAGGCCACGGGCGTGGCCCCCGCGACCGTCAAGTACTACGTCCGCGAGGGCCTGCTCCCCGCGGGCACGCGCGTGAGCGACAACCGCACCGACTACGACGACGAGCACGCGCGCCGCGTCCGGCTGATCCGCGCCCTCATCGACGTAGGACGGCTGCCCGTCGCCCGCGCGCGGGAGGTGCTGGCCGTGCTCGACGACGACGGCCGTCGCGTGCAGGAGGTCTTCACCGTGGCGCAGGACGCGCTGACGCCCGGTCCGGCCACCGCGGATGCGCCGCCCGCCGACGCCCTCGCCCGCGTCGACGCCGCCACCGCGGACGCCGGCTGGTGCGTCCTCGAGGGGCACGCCGGCCGCACGCAGGCGGCGCGCGCCGTCGACGCGTTCGCGCGCTCGGGCCACCCCCTCGGCGACGACTACCTCGCGCGCTACGCGGAAGCCGCATCGATCCAGGCCGAGGCCGACCTCGCGGCGGTGCGGGGCCGCCCCGACCGCACGGCCATGGCGGAGCTCATGGTGGTCGGCACGGTGCTGGGCGACCAGCTGGCGGCGGGGCTGCGGCGGATCTCGCAGGCGACGGTCTCCATGACCGCGCAGGCCGCGGCGGGCGGCGCATCGTGATCCGGCGGGCCTTCGGCTGGCACCGCCCGCTCATGGCGGTCGCGGCGCTCATGGTCGTGGTCGCGGCGGCGTGCCTCGTGGGCGGCCTGGTCGGCCACCGCGTCGTGACGGGCGCGCCCGTCTGGGACAAGCCCGCCAAGTTCTCGCTGTCGATCCTCGTCTACGCGGTCTCCTGGGCCTGGCTGATCGCGCGCCTCCCCCGCTTCCGGCGCACGGCCCATCGGCTCGGCACGGTCGTGGCCGTCGCGCTCGTCGTGGAGCAGGCGGTGATCGTGGGCGCGGCGGCGGCTGGGACGACGAGCCACTTCAACGTCTCGACGCCGCTCGCGACGGCGCTGTGGGCTGTGATGGCCGCGTCGGTCACCGTGCTCTACCTCTGCACGTTCGTCACGAGCCTCACCGTGCTGCGGCTCCGGCTCCCCGACAAGGCGCTCACCCTCGGGATCCGCGCGGGGGCCCTCATCGCGCTCGTCGGCATCGGGCTCGCCTACCTGATGACGTCGCCGACCGCGGCTCAGCTCGCCGACTTCCACGGCGTGGTCGGCGCGCACGCGGTCGGCTCGGCCGACGGCGGACCCGGGATCCCCGTGCTCGGCTGGAGCACGACCGCGGGCGACCTGCGGATCCCGCACTTCGTCGGCATGCACGCGCTGCAGCTGCTGCCCGTCGCCGCCCTCCTCGTCGGCGCGGCGGGCCGCCGAATCCCCGCGCTCGCACCCGACCGCGTGCGCGTGCGGCTCACGGCGATCGCGGCGGTCGCGTACCTGGCGGTGATCGCGATCGTCACCGTGCAGGCGCTCCGCGGCGAGCCCGTCACGGAACCCTCCCCCATGATCGCGACGGCCGCCGTCGCGGTGGCGGCGGCATCCCTCGTCGCGGCCGTCGCGGTGGTGCTGCGCGGCGGCGGGCGGCCGGCGACCACCGCTCCGAACACGGATCACCCCCACGAGCCGCACGGGCACGGCGCGGATGCACCGGCGCCGACCGCTCAGCCGAGCGCGGCGTCGAGCTTGGCCGAGATCTCCTCGAGGTCGAAGTAGTTCTCGATCACGACGACGTCGGCGTACGTGGGCCCGAGCCGGTCCACGAGCTCCGGGGACGTGAGGATCACCTGCGCGTCCTCGCCGAGGGAGGCGACGCTCGCGAGGTCGGCCGCGGTCACGTCCGCCTCGATGCCGAGGCGCGCGAGCGCCCGCTCGGCGTTGACCTTGAGGATGCCGGACGTGCCGATCCCCACGCCGCAGATCGCGACGACCTTCATGCGCCCTCCTCGCCGGCCATGATGCGCCGGACCTCGTCGACGGTGGTGGCGGCGCGCAGCCGCGGGATGGCGGTGGCGTCGTTGAAGATGTTGGCCATGTCGGCGACCGAGGAGACGTGCCGGTCGACCGTGGTGACCGCGAGGCCGACGATGACGTCGACGGGATCGTTGTGCGCGTGCCCGAACGCCACCGGATCCGTGAGGGTGACGACCGCGAGGCCGTCCGCGAGCGTCTCCGGCCCCGGCCGGGCGTGCGCGAGCGCGAGACCCGGGGCGATGACGACGTAGGCGCCGAACTCCTCGACCACGCGGATCATCGCGTCCCCGTACTCCGGGGTGGCCGCGCCCGAGCGGACGAGCGCGTCGCCCACGAGGCGCACGGCGGCACGCCAGTCGGCGGCCTCGGCACCGAGGGTGACGGCGTCGTCCGGGAGCGGTGGGAGCACGGGGTGCGGTCTCTCTGTCGAAGCGAGCGGATGGATCGTGGGGACGCGAGGCCGTGGCGGGCCGGCGCTAGATGTACTCGGCCGTGACGTTGGTGACACTTCGGGGCGTGTGAAGAGGCCTCCTGGCTTGATGGAGCTGTTCAGTTCAACCATCGCCAGGAGGCCTCGATGTCCCACGGTAATGCTCGTCTGACGG